>JAQBUX010000154.1 GCA_027623795.1 Chloroflexota bacterium | reverse complement strand
TCCATGCCGCCGCCGCAAGAACCCGGCCACACGCCGTACTTCGAGTGCCTCAGCATGGCGTGTGGTCTCTTGTTCGCGGGGCGCGCTGCCCGATTGTTACGCCCCAAAAACCTTTGCCAGCGCCGCATCGAGGATTCCGACCGCCTCGTCGACCTCCTCGTGGCTCGTCGTGAGTGGCGGCATGAAGCGGATCATGTTCGGTCGGACGGCGTTCAGCAGCAGGCCGTTCGCTACCGTTTCCTGGATAACTGCGCCCGCCTTGTCCTCGGTCATCTGAATCGCCAACAGCATGCCCATGCCTCGCACCTCTGTGATGAAGTCATACTTCTCCATCAGCCCGGTGAGTTGGCCCTTCAGATATGCGCCGGTCTCTGCGCCCTTCTCGGACCAGTTCTCGTCCACGACAACCTTGGCTCCGGCCCAGCCGGCGGCGGTGGTGAGAGCGTTCCCGCCGAAGGTCGAGCCGTGGTCGCCCCGTTCAAGCACGGCAAACTCCTGCTTGCACAGGAACGCGCCAAGCGGCGCGCCTGCGCCGAGGCCCTTTGCCATGCTGATGGCGTCAGGCTCGAAGCCGAACTGCTCGTATCCGAACAGCGTTCCCAGCCGGCCCATGCCCGTCTGGACCTCGTCCGCGATGAGAACAAGGTCGTTCTCGTCGCACCATGCGCGCACCTGCTTGAAATAGTCCGGTGAGGGCACGTTAACTCCACCCTCTCCCTGGACGGGTTCAAGCATCACGGCGCAGGTCTTTTCGTTGGTGGCGGCCTTGATGGCGTCGATATCGTCGTAATCGACGTTAATGAAGCCCGGCGCGAGCGGTCGCCAGTTGTCCTGGTAGTGGGCCTGCCCGGTGGCCGCCATCATCCCCATGGTCCGCCCGTGGAACGAGTTGTTGGCCGTGATGATCTCGTATGCGCCGTTCTTCTTGATCTTTCCGTACTTGCGGGCGAGTTTGCATACGCCCTCGTTGGCCTCGGCGCCGGAGTTGCAGAAAAAGACGCGGTCCATGACCGAGTTGTCGATCAGGATTTGCGCCAGCTTCAACTGCGGGATCGTGTAGAACAGGTTCGACATCTGCATGATCTTGCCGGCCTGCTCCCGTATGGCCGCTGTCACGGCGGGATGGGAGTGGCCGACGTTCAGGACAGCCCATCCCGCCGTGAAGTCCAGGTAGCGCTTGCCCTCCGTGTCGTAGACGCAGGTGCCCTCCGCGTGGTCGAGCACCATCGGCATGCGGTTGACCACCTGCATGTAGTAGTCCCGCTCGATCTGCTTCCACTGTTCGCCTGTGGTGGTCATCTGGGTGCTCCTTGTTTTTGGCCCGGCGTCCCGATGTTCTGGGAGGACGGGGAGAGGGCGGAAAATCATCCACCCATACGATGTCGTTTTCTGATTCAGGTCGGCCCCGGCGCTTGTTCTGCTGGCTTGTGCCTCGGAGTCAGTCAGCCGGAGCCGTAGTACGAGTGGGTCGCGCTCCCGCGTACGGGAAGTGGGCCAATATACACCCCGGTCCGTTGCGTTTATTGGGTTCGGGCATCACGTGATCCTTGTCCCCACGTCCCTTCCGGCGACACACTCCAAAAGCGCTCCGGCGACCCGCCCGTCGATGATGTATCCCTCTCGGACGGTCTCCACGGCGTAGGCGCAGGCCTCGATCTTCGGGATCATTCCGCCGTTTGCGATACCGCTATCTATCAGGTCCTTCGCCTGTCTGCGCGTCATCCGAGGAATCAACCTCCGGGTCGCGTCGAGGACGCCCGTCACATCGGTCTGAAACACCAGCATCGCCGCTCCGAGCGCCGCCGCAACATGCCCGGCCGAGGTATCTGCGTTGACGTTGAGAATCCGGTCCGAACCGTCCGCCTGCTCAGGAGCGATGTTCAGGGCGGCCGGCGCGATCACCGGGATTGCGCCGGTCTGCAGCAACGCCGTGATGGCCGTGGCGTCCACCTCGACGATCTTTCCGACCATTCCCAGCTCCGGGTCCAGGATCTCAGCCTTGAGCATCCCGCCATCAACTCCGGCAAGGCCAACAGCGTTTCCCCCTGCCGCCGAAATCTCGGCGACAAGCTGTGCGTTAACGAGTCCGCAGAGGACGGCGATGGCCACGTCCAGAGTAGGTTTGTCCGTTTTCCGGAGGCCGCGCACAAACTCCGGCTGGATGCCCTGAAGGCGGACCCAGTCCGAAATAATTTTGCCCCCGCCGTGGACGACAACCGGTTTCAAGCCCTGCTTTTGCAGGGTTATCAAATCCGGCATGGTGGAGTCACCTTCGCCGAGAGTTGAACCGCCGACTTTGACGACGACGATGTCTCCCTCGCGTGCGCCGCGCCCTCTATGTATTACGCGTGATCCGCTTACGGATGTCATATTGCCGACCGCTTCAACCTGCTATCGATTTACGTGGTGTAAGCGGAGTTGAAGATGACGTACTCCTCTGTGAGGTCGCATCCCCAGGCCTCGCCAAAGCCGTCGCCAACGTTGAGGCCAACGCGAAGCCGCACCTCCGGCTCTCCGAGCGCGGCAATCACGCTCGGGATGCTGTACGAAATCGCTTTGCCGTCTTCGACGATCTGGATGTCATTGACGAAAACCTGAATCCTGGACTCGTCCAGCGGGATCTGGCTCTTGCCCACGGCCATCAGAATCCGGCCCCAGTTCGGGTCCTTCCCGTACACGGCCGTCCGCACGAGCAGCGACGCAGCGACCGAGCGCGCGGCCACCCGGGCGTCGTCGTCCGAGTGTGCCCCCTCGACCGTCACCTCTATCAGGGTTTGCGCGCCCTCGCCATCACGGGCCATCTCGCGCGCCAGCCACCGGGTCACGTAGCGAACGGCGGAGGCGAACGCTTCGGCATCGTCGTCGGCCCCGGTGAGAGGCGTGTTTCCGGCGGCGCCGTTTGCAAGAAGGAGCACGGTATCGTTTGTGCTCTGGTCTCCATCGATATCGATCTGGTTAAAGCTGAGCGTGACGGCCTCGGAAAGTGTCTTCTGGAGGAACGGCTTCTCGACCGCGGCGTCAGTAGTCAAGAACGCCAGCATCGTCGCCATGTTCGGGTGGATCATCCCGGACCCTTTGGCGCAGCCGCCGATGGTCACGGCGGCGCCGCCGACGCTGATCCTCACCGCGATCTCTTTCCTGTGCGTGTCAGTGGTGAGGATCGCCGCGGAGAACTCCGCTCCGGCGTCGTCCGCCAGCTCGATCTGCGGGATGTGGTCGCGCATCAACGCCATCGGAAGCTCGACGCCGATGACGCCGGTCGAAGCGATTAGCACCTCGTGTGCGCCCACACCGAGCCTCGCCGCCGCGAGGGCGGTGGCCTCGCGGGCGTCGATCAAGCCCTGTGCTCCGACGGCGCAGTTAGCGACGCCACTGTTCGCCACAACGCCCCGGACCGTCTGTCCGCCGTCAACGATCTCCTTGGAAAGCGTCACGGAGGGCGAGAGTACGGAGTTCTGGCTGAAGGTGCCGGCCACGCTGCACGGGCGGTCAGAGAACAGGAGTCCGATGTCCCGCTTGCCCTTACCGGCGGTCTTGATTCCGGCAAATATCGAGCCTGCCGAGAACCCTTCCGCAGAAGTAACGCCGCCTGCGTCGACGATGGTCATTTCCGAGCTCATGCTTTCGTCCTCATTTGCGTCTTCCAGTAAGCCGAGCGCTTTCGCTCGTTTCGCCTGTTGGGTCAGCGCGGATGCGCGCTGCCGGGTGACTGGCGGATCGAGCGCCTGCCCGATCTCTCTCGGGCTCATGCCTTCATCAAGCAAGCGAAGCACCTCGCGATAACGGGGCAACGCTTGCAACTGCCGGGCGCGTGCGCCAGCCAGCTGAACGGTTTTGTCAAAAGGCATCGAGGCACTATGCACTATTGCAATTGTTGCGTCAACTCCGCAATAGTCCAGTCATTTTAGAATCCCTCAGTCAATATGCGCTCAATAAATGCAAGGCCCGTGTAGATTCAAACTAACTTCGACCGCGGCACAGGCGCGGTACTGGACTATTGCGACTTCTTGCCCTGGGATCATGGGGGGATCACAGGGCGCTGTCGGCCTGCAATGATAGGATTTCGCTTTCTACAAGATCAGACGCCGAACTCCGGTGCCCCCACACGACAGGAATCCGATTGCAGAACGGCAACGGCGAGAATCTGGTCTGGCTCGACCTGGAGATGACGGGACTCGAGCCAGATAAGGACGTGATCGTCCAGATAGCTGCTATCGTCACCGACCGCGACCTGAACGAGGTGGCAGAGCCGATCGACATCACGATCTGGCATCCAGCAGAGGTGACCAACCGGATGACACCGTTTGTGCGCGACATGCACGAGCGTTCCGGCCTGCTCCGGCAGATACAGATGTCGAAGGTGTCGATAGAGGACGCGGAACGGGAAGTGTTAGCGCTGGTATCGCTCCACTGCGAGTACAAGACGGCGCGGCTGTGCGGAAACTCGATCTGGCAGGACCGGAGGTTTCTTGAGCGGTACATGCCGGCGTTCGAGAACTACCTGCACTACCGGATGATTGATGTGTCGTCCATCAAGGAGCTGGCCGGTTGGTGGTACGGGGTTCAACACCGCAAGCCAAATGGCGCCCAGCACACCGCGTTGTGGGACACCCGCCAATCGATCGCCGAACTAAAGTACTACCGTGAGCAGGTGTTCAAGCAGGAGCCTGAGAGCGGCGGATAGCGCGCCCCTCAGTCGATTAACCGATCACGCCGGCTCGATAGACGCCCCGACCGAGAACGTAAGGAGCCGGTCGCGGTAAAACTCCGCCGTTTCGAGCGGACACACGGTGACCACGGCCTTGCCCTGCTCGTGCGCCTCCATCATCACCCGGACAGCGTCCTGGTCGCTCAGAGTCGGGACGGATTTCAACAGCGCGTCCACCACGTGTTCCATCGAATTTACATCGTCGTTATGAAGGATCACCGCATAACGAGGAACGTGTTCGGTTAGAGAGTGTTGGAGCCGTTCCTGCGCAACTTCCGGCATGGTCATGACCGGGGCTCAAAGATCAACCGTGGACCTCGTCGACTTCCGTAGAGAGCGTTCGGTAGAGGTCCGGACGCCGATCCCGGAAGAACGGGGTGAGGCGTCGGGTCCGTTCGAACAGGTCGCGATCAAGGTCAGCGACGATGATGTCGTCCCGCTCTTCAGCCTGCACAACGGTCTCGCCGTCCGGCCCCACCAGCTTTGTGCCGCCGTAAAACACCGCCATACCTTCCTGCCCTACGTGATTCACCGGTGCGATGTAGGCGACGTTCTCGTACGCCCGTGTTTGCATCATGGAGTCCCACCACCTCATCCAGCGGTCGTGATCAAGGAACTCCTCTCCGGCGACGTCCGGCGCGCTTGTGTGCTCAGTGTTGTGCTCGGAACTGACGTACCCGGCCGGTATGCAGTAGGGGGCGAGGATGAGCTCTGCACCCTTAACGGCGAGGATGCGCGCGTTCTCCGGGAACGACAGGTCGTAGCAGATGCTTATGCCGACCCTCCAGCCGTTGATCTCGAACACCGGGTACTGGCTGCCGTACCTGAAGTAGATCTTCTCCACGGCGCGCAATCCGGCGGGGTGGGTTTTTCGGTACTTGCCGACGATCTGACCTTCGGGGTCGATCACCATCGCAGTGTCGTAGTAGAGCCCCGGCGACTCCTCCTCATAGACGGTCGAGACGATGTGTACGCCGTGTTCGCGCGCCTTCTCCTTGATCCGGGTCGTCGCCGGGCCGGTGTCCGGCTCCGCCCACGACTGGTACTCCAGATCGCGGTACTGGGCGAAGTAGATCGCGTTAAAGAACTCCGGTAGCACGATCAACTCAGCCCCGTGATCGCGCGCCGCCCGATCGATGTAATCGCAGGCGCGGTCCACGTTCCCCGGACGGTCTTCTGTCGCATTCATCTGTATTAGCGCGAGACGCATGCCTTGCCTGTTCTCCGGAATCTCCGTCGCCCGTCTGATGGCGAAGGGCGTTTCAGTCGATTCAACCTCCGCCGATGGTAGCCGACGCCTGCCGTCGCCGTTAGCCGTTCCGTTGGCGAGGTGTCGGAGAAAGCCGCCGGTCGACCTGCCGGGGAGCGAGGCTGTGGCGCCGCAGGCGCCAGTTTTTCCTGCTGCGTTTCGACGAGATCGGGCGATTTGGACTATTATCCCGCCGGACGCGACACCGTGAGACCATCGGCTCGCACCAATGAGCCTCCCATCACACGGTGCGCGGACCGATTGCTACCTGTGCGCATCCTCCCCGAGTTGCACGCTGCATGACAGGCGCCTGAGCGGCGCTGTCGGTAACCAAGGGACGGCCGCGGTCGAGGGCTAAACGCCTCGGGAGCGATCGTCGGATGAGACAAGGGCGCGGGCAGCAGGACACATGCCCGCCGACGTGATGAAGAGCAACCGGGCACTCCTGTTAACTATGACGACCGTGATCGGCGCGTTGCTCGTGTCGGTCGTGTCGTATGCCCAGGCCGCTCCTGCATCTTCCACGAATGTCGTCGACACGATCGGCATTAACGGAGGAGCGGGACGACCCATAAGCCAGGATATCCCGGGGTCCACCGACCTGGTCTCGGTCGCGTTTTCCGGTACGACGACACTTCCGGTGTCCGACACGGCCGGGTTTGCGGCCGGCGATTACGTCCTGATCGCCGATGGCACGGCGCGG
>JAQBUX010000153.1 GCA_027623795.1 Chloroflexota bacterium | reverse complement strand
GCGATCGGCGGAGTCCCTGCTCGATGAGTACGGATCACCTCTATATGTGGTGTCCGAGGCGACGTTGCGAAAAAATTTCCGACGCATCCGTGACGCATTCCAGTCCCGCTGGCCGAGGCCGGTCAACGTGATGTACGCCATCAAGGCCAACAACAATCTGGCGATCCGGGCCATCCTCCACGAAGAGGGAGCGGGAGGCGACTGTTTTGGCGAGGGTGAGCTGTATGCCACCTTCCTGGGCGGTGCAGACCACGACAAGCTCGTCATGAATGGCACAAACAAGACCTACGCGGAGTTGTCGGCGGCGGTTCGGGCAGGCGTACGCGTGAACGTCGATGGCGCGGACGAGATAGCGATGCTTTCCGAGATCGCCGGCAAGACCGGGCGCGAAGCACGGGTCTGTCTGAGGGTGAAAGTGACCCCGGGAGAGCTCGAACGATTCGTCCCCGACTACACGTCGCGCCCGTTCGACATGCTCGACGGCGTACGCGGCATGCAATGGGGTTACTCCATCGAGGCCGCGGCCCGGATGGTTCCGGAGGTGTTGGCGACCCGGGGCGTTGTGTTGGACGGTTATCACCTGCACGTCGGTCGGTCGAACCCGGAGCCGGACTACTACAAGACCCTCGCGCGCGCCTATGCCGAGACGATCGTCGAGCTGAATCGGCGGACGGGGTATGCCCCGGACATCGTGAACATCGGGGGCGGGTATGCACGTGAGCGCGACCCGGAGTCCCGGAGCCTGGCGCTGAACCCGTCGCAGATCGAGGAGTACGCCGAGGCGATAACGTCGACCTTGCTGTCCGGCATCGAGGAGGCCGGGTTGCCGGTACCTGCATTGTGGATGGAGCCCGGTCGCTATGTCGTCGGAAACGCGGTCGTGCTGCTGGGCCGCGTCGGTTCGATCAAGCGGGATCTGGAGAAGGTGTGGGTTAACGTCGACGTGTCGGTGAACAACCTGATGCGCATCGAGACTGCGCACTCCACTTACCACGTACTGGCCGCGAATCGTCTGACCGATCCGCACGATGAAGTCGTAGACATCGTCGGACCGCTTTGCCTGGGCGCTCCGCTCGGCTCGGGCCGCGCTTTCCCGCAGGTGGAACGTGACGACATCGTGGCGATCCTCGACGCCGGCATGTACGCGGAGACGGCGTCAAACCAGATGAACGGTGTTCCTCGCCCCGCCACTGTCCTTGTGAACGGTGAGGACGCCGAGGTGATCAAGGAGCGGGAATCGATCCAGGATGTGTTCATGAAGCATCGGATACCGGTCCGCCTGCGGGGCGGCGGATAACGCACGCGGTCCTGGAGATGTGCCGACGGTGTCAGACGGGTCACGCTGCAGGGGCGGCCCTTCGAGAACCTCAGGGTGGATCCGCCCCTGGGCGGGGCGCGCCACGCCCTTGCGCGACTCCCCGCGCGACACCCGTCCTGAGGCTCTCGAAGGACCGGCCGCCGATACACCGTACGGCCGTTTGACTATCCGCCCTTAGGCGGGGCAAGCCACGCCCTTGCGCGACTCCCCGCGGGACACCCGTCCTGAGGCTCTCGAAGGACCGGCCGCCGATACACCGTACGGCCCTTCGAAAGCCTCAGGGTGCATCTGCACGTACACGTTGGCTTTCCGCTGCGGACGATGCCCTGGGACCGTCGCGCGTGTCCCGCGGACGTGGGATAAGGCAGCGGCCAGGTGGAGAAAACATCGTTCTGTTAGCCGAATCCGGCACGTGATCTGGCTGCCGGTCGCCGCCAGGAGGCGTATCGTGTCCTGCCACGTTGGGCCGCCGCGTTTCGAGCATGGGAGCGCAGGCGGCCCCTTCTTGTAATCCACGTAAGCGGTGTGATGGCGACCTCGGGAACGAACGACGACCCCGTACTGGAAACGGTCGAAGCGCCCGTCAAAAACGTCGAGACCTCGTCCGGCACGACGGCCGGCGGCGCGACCGCGCGCGAGGTGTTGCGTCTGGTCGACTTTCGCTACCTGTTCCTCGCCAACATCCTCGTGTTCATGGCGTTTCAGATGCGTAACGTCGTCCAGTCATGGCTTGCGCTTGAACTGACTGATTCCCAGGCGTGGGTTGGCGTCGTAAACGGCGCCCCGTCCATCGCCGTGATCTCGCTCAGCCTGATCGGAGGGCTGGCGTCCGACCGATGGCCGAAGCGAGACATCCTTCTGTGGGTTCGAATCGGCCTCGGCACGATGAACTTCGTCGTCGGGTACATGGTCATGATCGACGCCGTGTCGATCTGGCATCTGCTCTTTCTCTCGCTCGCCCAGGGCGGAGCGGTCGCGTTCGGCATGCCGGCCAGTCAGACCATCATCCAGGACATAGTCGGTCGTGGCCGATTGCTCACCGCCGTGTCCCTGAATCAATCGCTATCCACGGTCGGAGGGATAGCCGGCCCGGCGCTTGGCGGCGTGCTGCTCGGCGCTGCGGGTGTAGCGCCTGTCTACTTCGTCATAGCGGCGCTTTACATACCGGCGGTGTATGCCACGTGGCGGATCAAAACGAGAGCGCGCCTGGAGCGTCCCGTCGGTGCGTCGGCGATCGCCGACATCAAGGAGGCGCTGGTTTTCGTCCGCGCCTCGCCGGTCCTTCGTCTTCTGGTCGTTTTAAACGTCCTCGGCCTTGTCGCCGGTTTCATATTCCCGATCATCCCGATCTACGCCCGGGATGTCCTCGATGTGGGAGAGACGGGGTTCGGAATCCTCATGGCGGCGTTTGGTTTCGGGGCGCTGGCCGGGGGACTCGGGCTCGCCTACGCCGGCGAGGTGAAACACAAGGGGTGGCTGCTTTTCCTGGCGTTGGTTCTGGGCGATCCGACGGCCATCCTGTTCGGCTTCTCGCGCGATTTCTACCTGTCGGCGGGGTTGCTGTTCATTTTCGGCGTCAGCGCTTCGTTGTACATCTCGACCATCAGCACGCTTTTCCAGACGCACTCGCCGGAACATCTGCGCGGCAAGATCATGGCCGTGTACGGCCTGACGCTCCAGCTTTTTCCTCTGGGCTGGATGATCGGCGGATTTGCGGCCGCCACGCTCGGAAACGAGATCGCCCTCATCCTCGGCAACGGCACGGCGATACTGGTCGGCTGGACGTTGTTCCTGAGATCGAAAACGTTGCGGGAGTTGACGTGACGTTGGTGTCGGGAACGGCGGTCCGTTTGCGCCGCTGACAACCACCCCGGATCCTTCGACGAACTCAGGACAGGCTCCCCTCCTACATTAAGAGGGGGTCATTTGTGCCTCCTTCCTGTCAGAAAGGAGCCCGGCGTCGGGTTGGGGTGGAAGGCTAAAGTTCGGCCCCGGCGAATCGGGCGATCTCGACGTACCCGTCGGCTTCGTCCGACCACGCGAACAACGCCGACTCCACGACGCGCCCGGTGTCGATCCCCACGACGAGTTGCTGCACGGGGTAGGTCGGACCCCCACCCCATTCCGGCGGATTGGTCGCCACTCCGCGATCTGTCTCGGAAAGGTAGGCGCGTCCGTTGGGGTGCGAGTGGTAGATAACGAGCGCGGGCTGGTCGCCGTCGAGACTTCGATCGAGTGCCAGAAGGTCCGCGCCCTCGATCACGTAGGCAGTCTCGGCGGGCCGATCTGCGGCGGTCGGGTGGTTACCGGACGCCTGCTGATTGGTACATGCTCGGACCGTCGTCACCGGACCGGCGACCGGACCGGCAAGCCACCCGCAGCACTCGGCCGGGTAGGCGGCGCGCGCCTCGGCATACACCTGCTCAAGGATCGCCCGCGAGATCGAGATCGGCTCAGGCCCCGCCGGCTCATGTTGCTCAGCCAAAAACAGCTCCGCCATCGATGAACACGGTTTCACCTGTCATATAGTCGGCCGCGTCAGAGAGCAAAAAGTGCGTCAACAAACCGACCTCGCGCAGGTTACCCGGGCGTCTCAGTGGGATCTGGCCGGAAGCCGCCCGGGCCGCCGCCCGTTCGACCGCCTCTTGCGAAGTGACCGGGTCCGGGAATACGCCGGGTGCAATGGCGTTTACATTTATGCCGTACGGCGCCCACTCCAAAGCCAGCGCCTGCGTCATGCGGGTGAGCCCGGCCTTCGCCGCCGCGTATGCGACCGAGTTCGCCCCGCCGCGCGCCGCCGCGTAACCGGCGATGTTGACCACGCGGCCCGAACGTTGCGAAAGGAAATGCGCCCCGACGGCGCGACACCCGACGAACGCCTCCGTCAGATTCACATCCAGTATGAATCGCCACTCTTCGTCGGTCAGGGGAGTTGTCTCAGCAGCGCTGTCCGGCAATGGGACGATCGGCTTCGAGATCGCATCGCCGACGCAGTTCACCAGTCCATCCAGACGGCCGAACCGGGATAACGCGCGTTCCACGACGCCGGCCATATCGTCGCCGGATGTGGCGTCGGCCGCCATGAACTCGATCGGGTGTCCCGCGGCCGCTAGCTCGCCCGCCACCTGGGACAGGTAGGTCTCGGTCATCGCCGTGGCCAGGACCTGAACGCCGGACTCCGCGAGCACGCGTGCGATTCCCTTGCCGATGCCGCGACCAGCGCCCGCGACGATAACGGCGCGGCCTGCGATCTCGAACTCGCGTGGCGCGTGGCTGCTGTACTCAGTCATGTGATGACTTTCTTTTGCGAGGGCCGGGAACGACCCCTAATTGCTCCGGTAGTCCGGGATACAGCGCGCGCGCAGACCCTGATGGAAGGCGAGGCTTCTCCCTCATCCCAACCTTCTCCCGCAGGGAGAAGGGGAAAATCGCCTCCCTCCAGGAAAGGTGGGTGTCATCCTCCATGACCGGGTGTTACGCAAAATCCCTGCACCCCCTGCACCCCAGGATACGCGCCCGTTACAGACCCGCGGCTGGCCGGAACTTCTCCAACCGCTCGATGTGAGCGTCGGCGCCGGACAGGCCCTGGCCCATCGTGTTGATATCGATGTAGTCGGCGTCGATGTCTCGCCACGCCTGCACCGCGTCCTGCCATCCGTCTTCGGCGTCCAGCGCCGCTGTGACGCGGCCGTCGATCCCGATCTCGGACGGGTCACGACCGTCCTCTCGGGCGTATCCGCGCATCTTTTCGAGCTCCGCCTTGCCTTCGTCGTTTGGCTGCCACTGGGGCATCCAACCGTCGCCGATCCGCGCGATTCGTTTGACCACAGCGTCAGCCCCTCCGCCAAACCAGACCGGTATCGGCCTCTGGATGGGCAGGGGGTTGATTCCGGCGTCCGGGACCGAGTGCCATCTCCCCTCGAAGTTGACCGAATCCTTAGTCCACAAGGCTCGCATCAGGGCGACCTGTTCCTCCGAGCGCGCCCCGCGGTCTTTGAAATTCTCTCCAAGCGCTTCGTACTCGACCTGGTTCCAACCGATGCCGATGCCCATCCGGAATCGGCCGTCAGAAAGCACGTCGAGCGTCGCCGCCTGCTTGGCGACGAGGACGGTCTGGCGCTGGGGGAGGATCACGATGCCCGTGACGAACTCAAGTTTTTCCGTCATGCCGGCCATGAAAGAGAACAGAACGAACGGCTCGTGAAACTGTGTCTCCAGCGAGTACGGGCCGCGCCAGTCTGGCCGGTTCGCCAGGTTCGCGCCGATGACGTGGTCGTACGCGAGGACGTGCGTGTAGCCCATGTTCTCGACGGCCTGCGTGTACGCCCTGACTCCCCCGGCGTCCGATCCGATCTCGGTCTGAGGAAATACGACTCCGATTTTCATGGGCGAGCGCTCCGATGGTTTGATGCTTGTTTGGGCCGGCGGCTGTTACGCCGGTTGATATAGCAGATGTTACAGCCGACCACGATCACATGCGCTCCGAGCGCGCAGTTCGACCTCCGGGCCCCCCTCCATCGTCACTTCCGTGCAAACGGGGGTCGATCGGTTTCGCCGTCCTCAGAGTCGTTGCCGAGCGCCCCGCGCTTGTTTGTGTTTGCTGTCGCGATCCGCTGTGTCTGTGGGAGCTTTGGAGCCGAACGCCGGGGGTCTCCAAATGGAGCCCTCCGTCGCGGCGTACCATCCGCTCACCCAGACCACCCCTTAGCTCTCACGCGAGGACGATCCACGTTGAGGATCAAGAACTGGAGCCACGTCGGCATCGTGGTCGAAGACCTTGAGATGATGACCGACTTCTACGTCAACACGATCGGGCTGGACCTGCTGCACGAGATCGACGCATTGCCACAACCGGACGGCGATCACACCGGCGTCCCAAACGTACACCGGACCTTGCGATTCGTCGGGATCAAAGGCGACCACGAGATCGAACTCGTGCACTTCATCGACCCACCTGCGACCGAGGACCACGTCGGCGTCCACCGATTCGGGTCATCCCATATCTGCTGGGACGTGCAAGACCTGACCTCGGTTTACGAAGAGATCAAGGACAGGGTGAGGTTCCTGTCGGAGCCCAAATGGCGGACGCGACCTGATGGCAGCACGGTCGGCCTCGTGTACGGGCAGGACCCTGAGGGCAACTGGCTGGAGTTCACACAGCGCCCGTAACGCACAGCCGCGCCGATATTCGAACGGCGATATACGCGTATCCGTCGCTCCGGGATCGTTTCGTCTAGGATTGTGCGGCCTGGCTAACGGACCTGCCGTGAGTCACCGTTAGCCACTCGAAAACTGTCCGATTACTGGAGGAGTTGCCCGATGGTCATGCAGTTCGACCACACCGGAATCGTGGTC
>JAQBUX010000152.1 GCA_027623795.1 Chloroflexota bacterium | reverse complement strand
CAAGTGTTGGCGCAGGATCGCCACACGCTATGACCGCAGAAGCCTCTACTTCATGGCGGCCCTGCACCTAGCCGCCGCAGTAACGTGGAGCAACTAATTGTCGAATAGCCCTAGAAGGATGATGGCCGCCGCGGACAGAAATGCGCCGATCCAATCGAAGGTCGGCGATTTTCCTCTGTCTGCGGTCCGCTGGCTTACGCGGTCCTCGTCGAGGATGAAGTAACCGGCGATAAAAGCGATGGAGATCGGCGCCACAAGCATCAAAAACAGCGCCTCCCATGGCATCACCTGGAGGACAAGCCCGGCGATGATCGGACCCGAAGCTCCGCCAACCGCCACCGCCGTTGTCTGACTACCGATCGCCTTCCCCCGTTCATTGGACGGGAACACGGAGATGACCATCGCCATGCCTACGGATTGGCCCATTGAGTTGCCGACAGCCATGACGACGCGCGCTACGATCAATATGCCAAAGGTCGGCGCAAACGCCGTAAAGATGGCCCCACCTGCGAACAGGATCAGCCCGATCAGGTGGACCTTTTTCCGTCCGACGATGTCGGCGAACCTGCCCATCGGCATCATCAATGCGCTTATCGTCAGCGCCTGCGCGATCACCACCCATGTGACGGCTCGAAGCGTGACTCCGTAGTCCGCCGCAATTGCCGAGAGGGCGACGAATACCATCGACATGCTCATCACCATCGTGGTGAATGAGATCGCGATGGCGGCGAACGCTTTCCATTTGCCTGCGCCGTCGTACAGGTCGCGGGAATCCAGCGCCGGAGCGTTCAACTCTTGGGATTCGCTCAACGGAGGGTGGATGTACAGGATGCGTTACGCGATGGCACGATCACGATAGTACTTCAGATGCAGCGGTCAGCCGTGGGCGGGAACGACAGTAGACGGGCGGTACCGGGGGCTGTGGCCCGCATGGCCCGCCGATCAGCCCAGGTTTCGCAGCTTCGGCATCTTCAGCATGAAGATCGAACTCATGACCAACAGGACCATCGACATTCCCAGGATTGCCGCCTCGGCGCCGAACAACTCCATCGCGGTCGCGACGCCAAGTATCCCGAGGGGCGTGAATCCGAACGTCATCTCGAACATGCTCGCCACACGGGCGCGGTGCTCGTCGTCGGTTAGCTCCATCGCCAACGCCTGTCCCAGCGCAAACCGGCCGGCCTCGCCGACGCCCACAAACAGCATCAGGAACAGCCCGGCCCAGTAGAAGGGCAGTCCGGCCGCCGACGCCATCGCAAACGCGGAGATGAATGCGGAAACCATCAGCACCGCGCCACGGCGCTGCCCGCGCCTCAGGGAAGCCATGCCGATCGCTCCCATTAGCGAGCCGACACCGGTCATCGCCGTCAACGCCCCCACCTCGAACGGACTGGCGCCGTAAACGTCGTTGGCGAACGCCGGGAGCAGCATTCGGAAGGGCATCGTCAAGATCATCACCACCGTCGCGAACATCAGGACCGAGAGTAGTTCTCGATATTTGCGCACGTAAGCGAACCCCTCGAGGACGTTCGACACGATCGATCGACGGGGAGCGTCGCGGTCGGGCTCAAATCTTGGGAGCTGGGTCATGAACAAGACCGCAACCACGTTGAGACCGGCCACCACAAGATAGACGCCCTCCGGCCCGATCAAGCCGTAAAGCACCCCGCCGATCGCTGGAGCAACCATCGTCGTGACGCTCAACGCCGCCGAGTTCAACGACACGGCGTTGGACAACAACTCTTTGCCGACGATCTTCTGGATCATTATCTGGCGCGCCGGCATCATGAAGGCGAAATACAAGCCCTGAACGACCGCCGCCACCAGCAGGTATTGCCAGGTCAGGACGTCCGTGATCAGCATGAGCGCCACGGCGACGGCGATAACGATCTGCCCGGCCTGAAGCACCTGAATCAGGGTTCGCCGCTCGACCCGTTCAGCGACGGTGCCGCCGATGAGCGACCCGAACAGGGAGGCGGGCGCGAAACCCACGGCGACCAGGCCCGTGATAACGAAAGAGTCGGTGATCTCAAACGTAAGAATGCCACGGGCGAGGAACTGCATCTGCGTGCCGCTCATGCCCGTCATCATGCTGAGCCACAGATAGCGATAGTGACGGTTGCGAAGCGACTCGAACGCCCGGCCAACGAAGCGGTCGCCCCCGGCCGACCGCCCGTGAGGCGCCGCCGCGACCGACGGTTTTACGACGACGGACGGAGCCTTGCGATCTGAGGCCGCTGCGTCGCTGGAGCCCAGGGGCTTGAAAGCCGCCATAAATCCTGGCTACTTGGCGTCGCCGACCGGTCCACTTCGCTGACCTGGGATCAGCTAGCGTTGGTCGCACGCGCCCGATAAGGAAATCGACGGCCCGATAGTTTCGGCCCCGCCCGGGATACGCGCGATCATATCGCCCGATGTGCGCCGCGCAAGCGGGCATAAGCGAAACTGCGCTGCAATGATCGTCTGCCCGCTGACGAATTCCGTCGCGAAAACGCGTTCGGGTTGCCGACAACGGCGCCGGCCCTCCGCCGGCCATCGCGTCGCGTTGTGCAGAACGACGACGCTCTCGATTGGCGACGCAGCCGGCGCCGGCGCAGTTACATCTGTGGTACTGACTCCAACGCCGCGGCTATCTCAGCCTCCGGGAGCGCATAGTCGACCATGTTGCCTGAGAAGTAGTTCTCGTACGCCGACAGGTCGAGATGGCCGTGACCGCACAGGTGGAAAAGGATCGTTTTTTCTTCCCCTGTCTCTTTGCATATCAACGCCTCGTCGATCGCCGCCTTTATGGCGTGCGTCGGTTCCGGCGCCGGGATGATCCCTTCGGTGCTGGCGAATAGCACGGCCGCCTCGAAACACGCCGTCTGATGGTAAGACCGCGCCTCGATCAGCCCGGCGTCCGCCATTGCGCTAACCAGCGGCGCCATGCCGTGATAGCGCAGCCCGCCGGCGTGGATCGGGTTCGGCACGAAGGTGTGCCCCAACGTGTGCATCTTGAGCAGCGGCGTCATCCCGATCGCGTCGCCGAAGTCGTACGCAAACCTGCCTTTCGTTAGCGAGGGAGCGGCCGCCGGTTCGACAGCGATGAAGCGGATGTCCCTGCCCGCCAGCTTTTCTGGGACGAAAGGGAACGCTATTCCGGCCAGGTTGGACCCGCCACCGGCGCACCCGATCACCATGTCCGGATAGGCGTATGCCATCTCCATCTGCTTGATGGCTTCCTGGCCGATCACCGTCTGGTGCATGAGGACGTGGTTTAGGACCGACCCAAGCGAGTACTTGGTGTCTTCGTCGCCCGCCGCGACCTCGACCGCCTCAGAGATCGCTATCCCGAGGGAGCCGGGCGAGTCCGGGTCGCTATCGAGAATCGATCGGCCCGCGTTTGTCTCATTGCTCGGGCTGGCGATCACGTTGCCGCCCCAGGTCTGAATCATCGACTTGCGGTACGGCTTCTGGTCGTAGCTCGCCTTGACCATAAAGACCTTCGCCTCGATGCCGAACTGCTGGCAGGCGAATGCGAGAGCGCTGCCCCACTGGCCGGCGCCGGTCTCCGTCGCGATGCGCTTCGTGCCTGCGACGCTGTTGTAATACGCCTGTGCCACCGCCGTGTTGGGCTTGTGGCTCCCTGCAGGGCTGACGCCCTCGTACTTGTAGAAAATCTTCGCCGGAGTACCGAGGGCTTTTTCGAGGCCGGTCGCGCGGAACAGCGGCGTCGGCCGCCAGATCCTGTACACGTCTCGTATGGGCTCGGGGATGTCGATCCAGCGATCCTTGCTGACCTCCTGCATGATCAGCTCCATCGGGAACAGTGGAGCAAAATCGTCAGGACCGGCGGGCTGACCGGTGCCGGGATGGAGGGCCGGGGCGATCGGTATTTCGAGGTCGGCCTGGACGTTGTACCAGCGGGTCGGTATGTCACTTTCGTTCAGCAGGAACTTCTTCTGATCGGCCAATGGATCCTCCCTCGGTCGCTCGCGATGTCTACTTTGCCTGCACCGGCGTCGTCGAATCAGGCGGGTGGGATGCTACGACGGAACCCGTGAGGTTGTCGTGATGGGGTGAGTGACACTGAAAAGTTTTGCCCTTCGTCCGAGGGCTGAACTGGGCCGTTCACCGCTGGCGAAGAGGGTATCCACGCGCCGAGACTAGCGGGTTTCCGGTTTGACCGCAGCGTTGAGGCCCGCCCGCACTTGAATCCAGACACCCCGGACGTGGCCGGGCCCGTGCCCGTCAGTCGGCCGCCGCGGCCGACGTCTATCGTCCGGAATCCGCAGTTCGTCAGATTGTGGGCCATCGGCGGGTTCACCAGCACGATGATGTGGCTGGACATGCTGGTCATCGCCCTGCTGACCCTCGACCTGACCGATTCGCCGTTCCTCGTCTCGCTGACTTTCTTCCTTCGGTTCACGCCGATGTTATTTGGTATGGGCATCGGGATCATCGCGGATCGCTTCAACCGCAAACGTCTGATGCTGCTCGGACTGGGGATACAGGTGGCGGTGTCCGCCACGCTCGCCACGTTGCTGCTCGTCGACGCGATCGAGTTCTGGCACCTCGCGGTCGGCAGTCTCCTGTCAGGGACCATCCTGGCGAGCGAATTCCCTGTGCGTCGCACGATGATCGGGGAGGTGGTCGACCCCGATCGGGTTGGCAAGGCGATTTCACTTGAATCTGGTACGAGCGCAGCATCCCGGATTCTGGGCCCGATTCTAGGCGGGACCTTTCTCGCCACGATAGGACCGGAGGGCGGTTTTCTTTTCGGGGTCCTGCTGTACGGCACTGCGTTCGCAGTCGGTTTGACACTCCAATACACGCCGCCCGTGGCCGATCTCAGGAAATTAGGGCCGGTTCAACAGATCACCGAGGGCGTTCGCTACATCAGCGGCAGCAGGTTGATGGTCGGGACACTCATCGTGACATTGCTGATGAACGTATTCGGCTTTCCTTATGTCAGTCAGCAGCCGGTCGTTGCGCGGGAAGATCTGATGGTCAACGACGTGCTTGTCGGCGCGCTTCAATCGATCGAAGGGCTTGGCTCTTTCATCGGAGCGGCCCTGATCGTCGCCTTCGCCCAACCGCGCCACTACACGCGGATCTACCTGTACGGCTCGATGCTATTCCTGGTCGCGATCATCCTTTTCTCGCGGTCGGACTGGTACTGGGTCAGCTTCGGGATCGTGTTCATCGGGGGTATGGGACTGGCGTCGTTTGCCGCTATGCAGAGCGCCATCATGATCTACGCCGCGTCGCCTGCGATGCGGGCTCGCGTAATGGGTTCGATCGCGATGTTCATAGGTATCGGGCCGATCGGCCAGCTCAACATCGGCGCGCTCGCCAACCTGCTGGACCCAAGAACGGCGATCTTGATAACGGGGGGCGTCGGCCTATTCACGCTCCTCGTAGCCGCTGTGGTGTTTCCGATTCTGCGAAGTGGGCAGGCGATGGAATTCGATAGGAAACAGCGTGTCGCTAAAGCGGAAGACCTGCGTGAGGTCGAGGCGCAAAGAGAGCTAATGAGGGCCGCCTCGAATCAGGCTCATCCGGACGGGCTGTAGCCGGCCGCTGTCAAGAATGAAGACCGGAACTGCACTCCCTACTTGCCGTCGATATTCGTGAAAATCCAGGGCGTATCGAAACGGTTGTACTCGGCGTCATCTGCGTCGCGACGGGACTGCCCGATCCCTAGATGAACCTTGGTGTCGTCGGCCTGTGTGGCATTGATGGAGAGCGTGACGGTGTGGTCCCAGCCCTCTGCTTTCAGTCGATCGGTGAGTGCTTTCTCATCAGCCCCAAATTCGTTTGCCGTCTCCCAGGTCTGGAAGCGGTTTCCAGCCTGGCGCACGTGCGGGAAATGCATAAGTGACAGTTGAGTCCCCGTGTCACGCGTGTCGAATGCAGCGTGCCATCGATTGAACGCCTCGATGGCCTCGGTTGCCGGATCGGTCATTGCGGCCCCCGTCTACTAATGTTCCGGGTACGGCTAGCGCTCGCGCACCAGCGGCTCGTAACCGATGATCCCTGCACTCTCCAGATCGCTGATCTCATCATCTGATAGCCCTAGAAGCTCGCCCAGCACATAGCCGTGATGCTGACCGAGGGTTGGCGCAGGCCGGTAGTGGCGGGCGGGCGTCTCCGAAAGGCGAATCGGTTGACCAGCGTGACGGTGTGTACCCGCCTCCGGATGGTCGAACTCCCAGAAGAAACCGCGCTCGTTCAGGTGCGCGTCGTTCATCAGCTCGTCGGCGTTCACGACCACCCCGGCGGCGACCCCGGCCGCCTGCAACCGTCGCATCACCTCGTACGCGTCCTGGTCGCGTGTCCAGTCGCTCACCTGCCGGTCCAACTCGTCCTGGTTGCGCAATCGATCATCCAGAGCGGCAAAGCGCTCGTCTCCGCTCCAGCCGGGGCTACCTAACACCTCGCAGAATCCCCCCCACTCGGTCTCCGACCCGACCGAAATAGCGATCCACTTATCGTCGCCCCGGCACGGGTAAGCGCCGTGCGGGGCCTTCCGAAGGTGACGATTGCCGATGCGCTCCGGCACCATGCCGGATAGCTGGTAACCGAGCGACGCCTCCCCCGTCAGCGCTGCGCCCGATTCCGCCTGCGCCAGTGAGATCAGCTGACCCTTGCCCGTCCGACGTTTGTGGAAGAGAGCGGTGAGGATGGCCCCGGTGGCGAACATGCCCGAGGCCGGGTCCGGGTAGGCG
>JAQBUX010000151.1 GCA_027623795.1 Chloroflexota bacterium | reverse complement strand
CGCTACCGCACGCGAGGTCAGCGAATCGAACGTCCCGGCATCGACCAGGCTGTCGAGCGGATCGTGCCGCACGCCGGTGCGCGCCATGAAGTCCGCCACCGAGGCGAACGGCCCGTCCTGCTCGCGCGCCGCCAGGATCAGGTCCGCCGTCGCCGCCCGGACGCTCGCCACGTGTGCGAAGCCGAGTCGCAGCCGCTCGTCGTCGACGGTCGACAGCTTTCCGCTGCGGTTCGCATCCGGGTTTAAGACCTGCACGCCGTGACGCCTGGCGTCCTCCTTCAGCGTCTCCAGGTTGTAGAAGCCCATCGGCTGCTGGTTGAACAGCCCGACGAAGAACTCCAGCGGGTGGTAACGCTTCAGCCAGGACATCTGGTATGCGGTTACGCCGAATGCGAAGGCGTGCGCCTCCGGGAACTGAAACTCCCCGTGGAACTTGCTGAATATCTTTTCTGCGGCCTCCTGTGGCACCCCCAGGGCCAGCGCCCCGGTCATGAACTTCTCACGCCAGACCGGGATCAACTCCGCCCGGTTCCTGCGGCTGAAAGCGCGGCGCATCCGGTCCGCCTCCGCCGGCGTGAACCCGGCGACGTGGACCCCAAGCTCCATCAACTGGTCCTGGTAGAGCGGCACGCCGTAGGTGCGCTCCAGCGCTGGCTTTTCAAGCGGGTGGTCGTAGTCCCAGTTCGGCTCCCTGCCGGTGTGGCGGCGGATCAGCATCGACACGCCGTCGTTGACGCCGACGCCGGGGCGCACAGCGCCGACCTCCCACGCCATCTCGTACAGGTTTTTCGGCCGGATCCGTGGGATCGTCTGCATCTGGGCGGCGGACTCCACCTGGAAAACGCCGACAGTGTCCGCCCGGTGCAACATGGCGTACACCTTCGGGTCATCGAAATCGATGCGCGACAGGTCGATCCGCTCTTCTGTGCGCTGCTCGATCAGCCTGAGCGCCTCGTTCATCTGCGACAGGGCGCCGAGCGCGAGGAAGTCGATCTTGACGAACCCGGCGTCGTCTGCGCTGTCCTTGTCCCACTGGCAGATGTAGCGGCCGTCGATAGCGCTGCGTTGGAGCGGCACCGTCTCCGAGAGCGGACGTGCAGACAGGATCATGCCGCCGGGGTGCTGCGCCAGGTACTTGGGGAACCCGCCGAGCTGGAGAGAGAGACGTACAAGGTCCTGCCAGACCGGCAGGTCAGCCCTGTCCCGGTACTCCGGGAGCGCCCGCATCTCGGACGGCAGGTCCCGCACCCCGGAGTGGCCGTCGACCCGTTTCGTCAGCTTGTCCAGGTCCTCCTCCGGCAGCCCGAGCGCCTTGCCGATGTCCCGGATCGCGCCCTTGATGCGGTAGGTGGAGATCATCCCGGTGAGCACGGCGCGGTCGTTGCCCCAGCGCTCATGGACGCGCAGGATCAGTTTTTCACGTATGTCGCGTGGGAAGTCCAGATCTATGTCAGGCGGGCCACCCATGTCGGCATCGGGCAGGAAGCGGTCCAACTTCAGTCCGAACTCGAGCGGATCGATATGGGAGAGGCCGATCAGGTAGCCGACGAGCATCGATACCGAGGACCCGCGACCCCGGCCCGGCGGGTTTTCTTCCAACGGCAGCCCGGGTTCCACAAGCCCCAGGTCTTCCTGGACCTCCCGGGCGATCTTGATGATCTCGTAGTACTGGAGCACAAACCCGGCCAGGTTGTGTTTCTCCAGAAGCGCCATCTCCTCATCCAGCCGTTCCCGGACGGGCGCGCTGACCTCGCCGTACTTGCGGACGGCGGCCTCCTCGCACAGTTTGCGCAGCCAGCCGGTCTGGGTGTGGCCGTCTGGCACGTCGTAGTCCGGGAAGTCGTACACCTTCGCCGATGTGAGGTCGAAATCACACCTGTCGGCTATGCGGACGGTGTTTTCTATCGCCTCCGGGTACGCGGCGAACAGCGCCGCCATCTCCCCCGGGGGCTTCAGGTAGAACTGGTCGTTGGCACGCCGTTCCCGGTGCGTTTCTTCGAGCGATTTGTTGTGCTGGATCGCCATTAGGACGTCGTTCAGGTGGCTGCGCTCACGGGCGTGGTAGTGGGCGTTGTTGGTGGCGACGATCGGGATGCCGAGGTCCGCGCCGATGCCAGCCATGAGCCGATTACGCTCGGTGTCGCCGGACACGAGGTTTTGCTGCAACTCCAGAAAGAAGTTGTCCGCGCCGAACCAGTCCCGGTAAACCGCCGCCAGCCGACGGGCCTCCCTGAGACTTTCGGGGCCTCCCGCAAGGACGAGCTCCGAGATTTGACCGTGCCGGCAGCCGGAGAGGCAGATGACCCCCGATGCGTGTTGTGCAAGCAGGGCGGGGTCGAGCGCGGGTTGGACGACACCAGAACCATTTCTAGTGCCGGGACGCTCGGGCGGGTCCATGTGCGCCCGCGTGGTGAGCAGGCTGATGTTGCGATAGCCCTCGGCGTTCTCCGCCAGCAAGGTCAGGTGATGGCCGCTCGCGAGGCTGACCTCGACGCCGATGATCGGCTTGATCCCGACGCCCTTCGCCGCCTGTGCGAACTCCATCACCCCGCACAGGTTGTCGTGGTCCGTGATGGCGAGCGCGCTCATGCCGAGCGCCTGCGCCTCGATCAGCAGCTCGGAGGTGTGGGATGCGCCTTCTTTGAACGAATAATTAGAGTGGCAGTGCAGCTCGGCGTAGGGGGGTGGGCGGCGCGGGGTGAGGATCGCGTCGTCAGGGGGCCCCTCCCCTTTGCCCCCTGCGATGTCCCCGGGCGGAGCAAGCCTCGCCCCTACGGATGCCGATGCATCGGCGATGTTTTCACCCTCTCTATCGGTATCGGCAGGAGAGGGGGTGCCTTCAACTGCCCCTGTGTTCGTCGGGCGCGGTCTCGCCTCACGCGCCCGGACGCTCGCGCTCCGTCGCTTTTCCAGTCGCGGAGAACTATCGACCGACTTCGTGCCGATCTGCTCGGCGATCTCGGCCGCGTCGCCGGGACCGCCCTGTCCATCGGCATGCGCGTGGTTTTCGTCAGACCCCCTGAGGTCTGACGAAAAGCCACCCATGCTCCTGTGCTCTTTCTTAGGTCTTGGCATTTGTTTCTGTATGAACCGCCAGCGCGTGCGTCCTTGGCGCCTGATGGACGTTGTTCCCAGCCGCGACCCACCTCAGATCCTTCGACAAACTCAGGACAGGCTCTCCTCCCTGGAAGGGAGGAGGCCATAAACGGCTAGCCCACGCCCCCAATTTCTTGCTCCCGGGGAGGAGGCTACAGATGCCCCCTCCTAATTTAGGAGGGGGTTCGGGGGTGGTTACCCTCGCCCTGTGAACCTCCCCCTTCACTGCCTGAACCAGGCGTTGCGGACAAGGTCGTGAAACAGCGTTATCGGCCGGCCGTCGGCGAGGAGTACTCGGAAGTACACCCGCTCGATCTCCTGGCCGGGGCCGCGCCACCACTCGTCGTTGATCTTCCACATGTCCTCCGTGACCGCCACCTGATGTGTGGACTTGCCTGATGAGAACGACAGCGGCATCCCGCGTTCGTTTGCCGTCACCGTCACCGTCACCGGGGCGTTTAGCGGCTTAATTGCACGAGCGCGTGTCTGCGCTCGGGGATTCGTGACCACGGCTCTAACTCCCGTACCTGGTAGACCGGCGGCGCTGTGCCGAGTCGCGTCTCAAGCTGGCTAACCGCTTCTTGCAACTTCTGATCGCGCCGGACCTCTGTCCACAGCGACTCTTGCCGCCCGGCCTCCCCGGTCAGGCCGGAGAGCGTCAGGCGCATGTCCTCTATCGGCCCCGGCAGCGCCAGGTCATCCAGTTTTGACTTGATGGAGAACAGGGCCTTCGCCCGGGACCCGGCGGGGTCCTTGAACGCCACCCGCATCGTCCACGGCGGCCGGCGAAGGACGCTTGCCTCCAGCTTTGCCTCGCGTGCGTATCGCCGGGCGAGTTGTGGGTGGGTGTACGCCCGGGCGAGGAGGCTCTCTATCGCCGGGAGTATCGCCGCCATGCTGACCGTAGCGTCCGGGAACTCAAGGTATTCAGACACGGCCTCTTCCGTCCGGCGCGCCACGAGAGGGCTGCGGTCGATGCCGTTCGCCAGATCAGATACCACCGCCCCGTCCGGGCCAAACTGCGCCTGCATGGCGCCCGGCGGCAGCGCTGCGATGTCTCCCATCGTGTGCAGGCCGAACCCGTGCAGTCGTGTGGTCAGCTTGAAATCGACCGGCAACAGCTCGACCGGAAGTCGTGCCAGGAACCGGCCGGGCTCGCCCGTTATCTTGAGTCCGCGCCCGGGTGAACTGGCGGCTGCGGCGATGAACGCCATCCATTTGTTCTCGCCCACGCCGATGCGGGCATCGAACTGGCGCACAGCGTTGGACAGCGCCCGGACCACCTGGGCGTCGTCCCCGTACAACTGGTCGAGCCCCCAGATGCCGACGTAGACACGCCCGAGCCCATAACTTTCGGGGTCTTCGGCGTCCGGCTCCACGTCGGGACAGCGCGCTTCGAGGCCGGTCAGTACCTCCCCGAACATACGCCGGTACAGGGGCATGTCCGGCTCTAGAAGCAGTACATCCCCGGGGGCGTCGGACAGCGCCTCGCTAAGGGGCATGCCCCTGGTAAATTTCTGGGTAAATTTCTGGGTCATCTTTGGGTCCAGATCGGGGGACCAGTCGAGCACTGACTGGCCTCGCTTACCGGCGCCGGTCCCGCTTTCGCCTACGATGATCGCAGGGCGGCCAGCCAGTTCCGGCCGGTTGAACGACTCCACCTGCCACATGAAGTTGGGGATGTGGATGCAGGCGACCGCGGCGCGCTTTCCTTCGAGGGTCGGCATTAGAGCAGAATCCCCTGCGCTGCAGCGTCGCCGGAGGGCGGTGATTGCCGGGGTGAAAGGGGCGGATCGACACGCGGGTACCCGGCGTCGATGAGCGCGTTCCGCATGAGCGGAGCGGCGGCGAGGCGCAAGGGGAGATCGACCTGTAGTCCCAGTTGTTGGCAAAGGTAGGCCGCAGGCAGCAGCCCGGACCCGAGATAGTCGCCGGAGAAGAAGCCGAATACGCTCGCACCATGTTCGACCTGTGACCGGATAGCCGAGGCCCAGAGCGCGGCGTCTCGTTTGAAGGCCTCTATGTCCGGGTCTGGCTGGCCCGCTATGCGAGGTTGGCCAACGCCCCCGAATCCCCGTCGAGGCCCCAGCCACCGGATGTACCCGGCATCGTTGCAACCGGGTTCGGCCCGTCGTGGACGAGACGTTGCGATCTCCCCCGGCCGGGTGATGAGGTTTGTTGTGACCGCGCCCACACCGGCGCGCTCTAGAGACTCGGAAAGCGCCGGGCCGTACAGTGCAGGAGAGCGCGCCTCCAGGAAGAAACGCATCTCGTCCACAGGGAGGCGGGACAGGAATCGTGAGAGCTCCGGTATTCGGTCGGGCCCGAGCCACGGCGGGAGCTGGATGAGCACCGCGCCGAGCGATTCACCAAGATTGCTCACGACGCGGAGGAAAGAGGCGAGTTCAGGGGCGGAGTTCGTCAGGTCATACTCGTGCGTGATCAGCCGCGGCATCTTTACCGTGAATGTGAAGCCGCGCTGTACCGATCCGCGCCAGTTGAGCACGGTCGCGAGTGAGGGGATGCCGTAGAAGGTGCTGTTGACCTCCACGGCGTTGAAGACACGCGCATACCAGGCGAGCCGCCCCATAGCGGAAAGGCCTTTCGGATAGGCCATACGGCGCCAGTCAGACCCGGTCCATCCCTGGGTCCCGATGAGCGCTTTTCCGTCGCCGGGTAGGTCTTTCGATTGTGTTGCGCTGTCTTGCTCTTGTGGTCTGTTCTCCTGCTGTACTTTCACTCCGCCCCCAGAGTTGATCCAGAGCGGGGCGCCTACGCCGCCGCTGTCGATATATTAGAACAAGTGTTCTATTAGTCAACTACGGCGTGGCAGAGAAAGGGGTGGGACGCAACTTGTGGGCGCGGGCATATGGCAGGACGCGATATGTGGGGGTGTCCGACCGGTGTCACCAACCACAGCGTAGGAGCGAATGACTATTCGCCCGGGGCATGGGGCGCGCGCTTTACCGCGACGCCGACGTCTCCCGCATCATCAGGCACTTCTGGACATTGAACTGAACGTATTCACGTGCGGCGTCCAGCTCACGTTCGTCGCGGATCACGCGGTCGTAATAACCGGGCTGCCAAACCGGGCGTCCGGGTGTATCGCATGCCGTGTTGATCGCTGTCGTCACGGCGCCCTTGAAACTGCGCATCAATGATCGCAGGTCTGTCGGCTGACCGGCGAAGGGCGGATAGTCATTCGCCCCTACGTGGTATTCCTTGTTCACCGTATTTCCGACATTCAGCCACACGATGGCGTGGAAGTGGTCGGGCATCACAATAAACTCATCAAGTTCGGCGCCAGGCAGCAGTGCGACTACACGCTGCCAACTGTCCAAAACCATGGTGCCAAACCGGGCCAACATCACTTGACCCTCTTCGACCTTCCCGAACAATGGCAGACGATCAGACGTGCATACGGTGACGAAATAGGCGCCGGTCGACGCATAGTCGTATCCGTGGAGCCGTAGCGAGTTCCGGCGATTACCTGCCATAGTGCGGAATGATCCACCACGATCGAGTGCTCGCCAACCACACAGTGTCACCGACCACTCGTAGGGGCGAATGACTATCCGCCCTCGGGTCGAGCATGCTCGACCCCTCCCAACAGCGCGCCGCGCCCTAGCAGGCTGCTGAAGAATCGATGGTTGCTCGTTTGAAGCCAT
>JAQBUX010000150.1 GCA_027623795.1 Chloroflexota bacterium | reverse complement strand
TGTCGGCGGACGTGCTCATGCTTTCAGACCTTCGGGGCTGCGAAAGCCACGGCGTCTCAAACATGCTCGCGAGCTACATCGAGCAGTACGGCGCGGGCAACATCAACCCGCGGCCTAACGTCCGGGTGATCCGAGAGAGCGACACCACCGCCACGCTGGACTGCGACAGGGGCCTCGGCCTCCACGTCGCGCCGAAGGCGATGGAGATGGCGATCGAAAAAGCCGAGCGCCACGGCATGGGCACCGTCGTCATGAACAACGGCCGGCACCTTGGCATGCTCGCCTACCACGCCATGCTCCCGCTCAAGCACGACATGATCGGCGTCTGCATGACCGCCGGCAGCCCGATGTCGATGGTCCCGACCTTTGGCGCGGAACGTCGCTTCTCGACGAACCCCTGGGCATGGGCTGCGCCGTCCGACAAGCAGCCCCCGTTCGTCATGGACTTCGCGACGACACAGGTCGCGGGCAACAAGTTGCGGCTCGCTGCCAGGGTCGGCGCGCCGATGGCGCCGGGCTGGATCACGAAGCCGGACGGCACGCCGATCATGGAGGAGACTCCGCTCCCGGAGAACCGGGATGACTATCACATGCTGCCCTTCGGCGGCACCCGGGATCAGGGCTCCCACAAGGGCTACGGTTTCGCCGCCGTGTGCGAGATCCTGTGCGACGTGCTGTCGGGCCAGGGCGCCGGATTCCTGATGCCGCAGTCGCCGCCCGGGGTGATGGGCCACTACGTCCAGGCCTACAAAGTCGACGCCTTCACGGACGTCGACAAGTTCAAGTCGGACATGGACCTGTTCCTGGAAGGTCTGGCCAACACCAAGCCCGCTCCGGGCCACGATCGCGTCGTATACGCCGGATTGCCTGAAGCGGAAGAGACCGTGATCAGGCTCCGAGACGGCATCCCTTACCATCGGTCGGTAATCGAGTGGTTCCACTCGATCTCGAACGAGCTCGAGCTAGGCCTGGATTTGCCGCGGGCATAGCCGACGTGAAGTGAAAGGTCGCGCAACCAGGTTGGCCGCTTCGGATCGGACCTCCCGGGCATCCTCGCTCCCGCAGCGCCTGCCGTTTTATTACGGCTGGGTGATCGTCGTCGTGAGCAGTCTTTCGATCGCCGCGTCCGGGCCGGGCCAGACAAACCTGGTCGCCGTGTTCGTCGATCCGATGATCGATGGCCTGAATATCTCGCGGACGACCATCTCGACGCTGTTCATGATCGGCACGATGGGCGCGGCCTTCGGGATGGCATTTATCGGCTTCGCGATCGACAAGTACGGACCGCGGGCGGTCATGATCCCATCGGTGCTCACGTTTGGCGCATTCGTCATGCTGATGGGCGTCATTCCATCGAGCCCGGGGCTGGCGACGATCTTAGCGCTGGGGCTCGGATTCCTCGGCCTCCGGCTACTCGGCCAGGGCGCCCTGAATATGCTCGGCGGCATCATGGTGTCGCTGTGGTTCCGCAAGAAGCGCGGCCGTGCGTCCTCGTACGCGGCTGGCGCCGGGTGGCTGCTCGGGCTCGGCGGGTTGCCGTTAATAACCCACTGGTTGATCGCCGACTACGGCTGGCGTGAAGCGTGGTTCGTCCTCGGCGTCGGCGTATGGGTCGTCATGCTTCCGCCCGCGCTGTTCCTGGTCCGCAGCACGCCGGAGTCCGTCGGGTTGCTGCCGGACGGCGAGAAGCCGGCCGAGCAGGAAAAGGAGACGGCCGAAGGCGAGCGGGTTTCGTCGGCGCTGGCGGATTCTTCGGCCGAGCCAGAGGACAACTGGACCGTCAGGGAGGCGCTTCACACCCGCTCCCTCTACTTCATCCTGATCGCGTCGATGGCGTGGTCCACCCTGGGGGCTGGGATGATGTTCCACCACACCTCGCTGCTGGAGGAGCGCGGCATCACGGAAGCCATCGCCCGGTCGTCGATCTCGGCGATCGCCGTCATGAACCTTGTCGGGAACATCGTGGCCGGGCGTCTCAACGACCGATTTCCGAACCACTACACGCTGATGATCTCGCAGGTTTTGTTGCTGTCGGCGTTCGTGATGGCGCTCCTGGTCGACAACAACTGGCTAGCGTTCATTTACGCCGGAATGCTGGGCCTGACACAGGGCTTCGTGCTCAACACCGGGACCGTAATCTGGGCGAACTACTTCGGCCGGAGAAACCTGGGCTCGATCCGCGGGGCGACGATGTGGGCGGTGGGCGCCACATCCGCCATCGGACCACTGCCGGTCGGGATACTGTTCGATGTGACTGGCGGCTACTCGGTCGGCATCTGGCTCTACATAGGCCTGCTGGCACCGATGATCATCGCCGCCGCCCTCGCAGTGAAGCCGATGCGGCCCGCGGGATTCGAAACCGCGGAACTGGGGACGTAACTCCGCTCCCGGCGGCAGAGGAGGAGTTGCCAAACCCCTGACGCGTCCGCTACGCATTCCCTGACGCACTGTCCGTCGCCGCGGCTAGCTCTCGCCCCTTTCGTCTTCGGTGATTTTTAGCGGGGGCGCGCAAGTGGGACGGTCCTGCGACAGGCTCAGGCCAGCGTGTAGCGGCCGACGCGAATCCGGAGGCCAAGATCGGCGAGTCCCTGTTTGATCTTTGCGCTAATCTCGATCGACTCCTATATCGCTCCGCTGAACCAGCGCGCTTTGCGTACGGCGGCGAACTGACCCTTCTCCCGGGTCAACGCCGGAGACGGCTGCATGAACGGCGCAGTCGGGCGTGTCCCGGGAAGGAAGTTGGCGTCAACGCGTCCTACCAGATCGTCGCCGAACTCGACATAGCAGACGCCAGCCCCCTGGAACGGGGTGGGCGAGCCCTCTCCCCGTATCTCAGCAATCAGGTGCTCGGCGACAGCCCGGGCGGCGCTTTCGGCGAACGTTCCGGCCTTGGGTACCGGCGCGCTGGTCACGTCACCGATCGCATACACATCGTCGAACCGAGTCGAAAGGTTCTTGTCGTCTACCGGAATCCATCCGTTCACCGCCAGTCCCGAGGCCTCGACCACATCCGGCACCCTGTGGATCGGTATTCCCAGGAACAGATCGTAGGGAATGGCTCCACCGGCGGCGGTCCGCGCCACCTTATTCTCCGGATCGATGGACGTGATCACGGTTTCCGAGATGTAGGACACCCCCAGCTCGTCAAATCTGTCCAGGATCGCTTTCGAGCCCTCGGGCGACGGAGGAACGGGCAATTGCCACTGTGAAACCAGACTGATTTCGACGTCCGACCCGATGCCACGCTCGGTAAACCACTCGTGCAGGAGCATCGCGGCCTCGCACGGCGCGGGTGGACATTTGTATGGCTGACCGATGATCCCGATCATCACCTTTCCTGAGGTGAACGACGTCAGAACATCGCGCAGAGCGAGGGCGCCCTCGAACGAATAGAACTCGTGTCCACCCTCGGCAAAGCCCGGCGTCGAGTCAAAGTCATAGTCCGCGCCGAGCGCCACTACCAGGACGTCGGGGTTGTATTCGCCCTTATCGGTAGTTACCGACTTCGCCGACGGGTCTATCGAGAGCACGGTTTCTTGCCGGAACTCTACCCCGGGCATCACAACGTCACGGTAGTAGAGACTCACATCCGGCATGGTCGCCCGGCCCAGCATCAACTCGAACTTTGAGAACCCAAACCTGAACGCGTCGTTCTTGTCGATCAAGATAACGTTCACGTCATCTGCAACCGACTCTGACAGTAGGGTGGAAAGTTCGAGGCCGCCGAACCCGGCGCCAAGGATCAGAATTTGCTTTGACATGCGAGAAGTTTAGAGGTTACTGACACATCGGTGTATAAGTCCAGAGGGCGAATGAAATGAGGGCGAATGAAATGGCCGACGACCCACACACCCCGGTATGTGTCCGGCCATCTGGAACGTCGTCACCTGGCCACATCCCAGAAACGCTACTCCCCCAGCGCTCGCTACGCATCGCTGATCGCGCGGTCTACTGGAGGTTGCCAGCGTGTCCACGTCGTCTGCCGCGATCGTTAGCGGGGGCGCAAGCAGGACCACGATGTGAGTGGTCGGCGTCACGTCCACCGTCCGACCGTTGCCCGTCGGCATCCTGCTCGACGTAACAGAAGGCTACTCACCAGGCCCGTGGCCTTAAATGGGGCCGCTTGCCCCAATGATCATGGCAGCAACCCTGGCCGTGAAGCCGACGCGAGCGGTGCCCACTCCGGAAACAACAGTCACCGCCTAATCTGCGGTCCACTCACTCACTATCGCATCAACTTCCGATACGGCCGTCATCGCAGACTCGCGGGAAATATGCGGCTTCAGGTCAACAATTGCCGTAACGCGATCCTCTACGGAAGCTTTCTCATCGTCCCGGTACACAAACAGTGCGGTTGCCAGTCGCTCCAATTCAGCCACGCCGCGCACCGAAAGAGTCTTGGAAACGAATTCAAGAATTTTTCTATGCGTCCGCAATGTCTTAGGAAATCGCCGAATCGCCCGCGCTGAGTTACTACCAAGCTTAAAACTCGGACCATAGGGGTCTTTGGGCACAACCGTAAGTAGCCCATCGACACGCATGGTCGTCAATGCATCATGCAGTTGAAACGAGTATGGGCCATGTTTATAGAGAACAAACCCAAATGATGTCGGTAATCCGCCTATTTCTTGACCGAAATACACCGATTTTTGTAAATGAGTCTCACCAGCCCAACTTCCTGCTTCAATCATTCGATCCACAAGATTCATTATCAATACTGTGCATCGTTCAGCGTTAGGCGTTGACATCTTCATTGTCCTCGTCGGATTCTATTTTAGCAGACGCGGATTCAAGGATCGACACTTTATGTTTTTTCAAATATAATCTCGCGTCGTCAGCCACATCTGGATCGACAAATACATAATCCACGAAAACATCCGGCAGGGTTTGGAGTATCTGCGACATAGAGCGCGCAGATACCACGTCACCTGATTGTAACAATACGGGGAAATCAAGCACGGCATTTCGAGCTACGTAATGATCAGACTTGACCCGGTCGACCCCGTAACGGTCGGTAAGGGCGCCAGCGATCACTGAGCCCGGAGCAGAGTTTACTTCGATATCACCGGGATCACGTGAATATACGAGCCTGAAGTGACCTCGGTGGCCCTTCATTATCCGCGCTGCGGAGTCGTGTCCGGCCGCAGTGTCATCCTTGGCAGCAGCGTTCATTGCGACCAAAACATCCGTATCCGTCAACGCGAGGAGGCCTTCCGCCGTCGCCGGGAAATGTCCATCCTCGAGCCATGCGACCAAAAAATCCTTCAAATGGATATCGTATATCCGTCTGATGTGATGAAGGTACACTTACGTGAACATGAAATATCTAGCTAATAGTAAAGCCTCGGCCGAATGTAATCCGCCTTCTTCAACACCTAATGCGGGTTCAGATGTCCCATCACTATCCGGTTCATATTGCTTCGGTAATATCCAGAGTGATTCGATCAGTCGTTCGTAGTCGAATTTTCCGTATGCCACGCCGGCATGCAGAGAATCTCGGAGTAGGTAGTCTATCCGGTCAACTCCGAACGCATCTCCAACAATTATCTCTGAAAGTATGGCTTGCCAATTGGTGAATTGCTCTTGGTTGAGGATTTTTGTACCGACTGCCAGTTTGGCAACATCCCGCGGCCTGAGCGGAGCGGACACCATGCTCGTCCATATATCAGCCATCGCGGGGCCATCGATGATTGCGACTGTCAAGTCTTCATGATTTGCGTTGGCGGAAAAGAGTTCCTCTGCCGCGTGGGAAAAAGGCGGATGCCCGACGTCATGGCACAGACCAGCTGCCCTCAACATCATCTTTGAATTAGCCAGATGTCTTTCATTGGTCAATTCAGGTATCTGGGCAACGATCTCCGGATGCCGCCGATCCGTTCTGGTGATCGACTCGAATACCCTGCCTGACAGGTGCATCACTCCGAGCGAATGTTCGAATCTCTTGTGAGTTGCGCCCGGATACAAAAGGTACTCGAGGGCAAGCTGGTGAACGGAGCGCAGCCTCTGAACTGGCACCGAATCCACGATTGATCGTTCATCGGTTTCCAGTTTCACAAAGTTATAAACCGGATCGCGGAACTCATGGAAGTGCTTGATCATTAAGTCGCCCAAACCCGCCCATTGCCCACACTCTACGGTGAGGGCTGCATTTACGAAACATAATCCTGGTCGGTCCTCAAGTCCATAACCCTATGTCGCCCTACACCCCCAGCGCCCGTTCCGTGTCGCTGATCGCGCCGTCTACTGCGGCTGCTAGCGTGTCCACCTCGTCCGCTGTGATCGTTAGCGGGGGCGCGAGCGGGACTATGTAGCTTCCTACCCGGATCCAGACGCCTCGATCGGCGAGGCCCTGCGTGATCTTTGGGCCGATCTCGGCCGACGCCGGCCAGTGCTCCTTCGTCGACCGATCCTTCACCAGCTCCAGCCCCTGCAGCAGGCCGATGCCCCGGACATCGCCCACTATTGGGTGCTTGTCCTTGATCTCCAGCAGTCGGTCTGTCAGCCGCTCGCCCTGTATGCGGCAATTCTCGACAAGACCCTCGCGCTCGATAATGTCCAGATTCGCCAGCGCCGCGGCGGCGCCTCCCGGGTGGCCCGTGTACGTGAACATGTGCTTGAAAGTCGCCTCGGGACCGCCCGTGAAGGCGTCCGAGACGCGCTTCGAGGCGATCGCTCCGCCCATCGGGAAGTAGCCGCTCGTCAACCCCTTGGCGATCGTCATGATATCCGGCGTCACGCCCACCGTGTCAGCCCCGAACCATTTTCCGGTCCGGCCGAATCCGGTGATGACCTCGTCAAAGATGAGCAGCACGCCGTACTTGTCGCAGA
>JAQBUX010000149.1 GCA_027623795.1 Chloroflexota bacterium | reverse complement strand
AGACCCTTACACATCGCCTAAAGGGTGGAAAACTCTTCCAGATCCCGAAGACGTAGCCAGCGCCGCGAACGCACTTCGATCAGCAAAGCGTCCTCTCCTGTTCGCCGGAGAAGGCGTCCTCTACTCAGATGCTGCGGCTGAACTTCGCGAGTTCGCCGAAAAGGCCAACCTGCCCGTGGTGACCACGCTGAAAGCAAAGGGTGTGTTCCCGGAGAATCACCCGCTTTCGGTCGGCACCCGTGGCGACCATGTCGTCAAGTACATCGAGGATGCAGACCTCATTTTCGCGATCGGCGCCAGTATTTCGCCGGGACGATTCGGCCACGGAATCCCCGATGGGGTGAATAAGAAGATCGTCCAGTGCAACATCGACGAGTTCGACGTGAACCGGATTTACCCGACTTCGAACGCCGTCATCGGTGACGCCAGGGCGACATTGAAATCACTTATAGCGGAACTCGACAGTGAGCCGATCGAGATTCGGGACGGCGTAGTGGTCGAAATCAAATCCGCGAAAGACTCGGGGATGGCCGTTTATCGCGAGGCGATGGCTTCGGAAGAAAAACCGATCAACCCGTACCGCGTTTACAGCGAGTTGATGGAGGCCTTGGATCGTCAGAACTCTTTCGTAACGCACGAATCTGGGAACACTCGCGATCAGCTTTCGACGGCGTTCGAGACACTCATTCCTCGGGGCTTCCTCGGCTGGGGCAACGTCTCGTCCCTGGGATTCAGCTTCCCGGCCGCGGTTGGCGCGAAGCTTGCTTATCCAGACCGGCAGTCGGTCGCGGTCATAGGGGACGCCGCCCTCGCGTACATGCTCGGTAACTTCGAGGTGCTCTCAAGACTCCGGCTGGGTGTGACCGTGGTTCACATCAACAACGGAGGCTTCTCTGGTTACGGCCCGGGGTTCTGGGGCGAAGGTCACGATCCGTATACATATGACGTGCTCGGTCCGGATGACATAAATATGACCAACGCCATCAAGGAGATCGGCTGGGCAACTGAGCGCGTTTACGAACCGAGCGAGGTCGGCGCTGCTCTCAAGCGAGCATTCGCGGCCAATGAGAACTCTCAACCCGCTTACGTTGAAATGATCGCGAGTCAGTACCCCGTGTACGGCTCATGGGCATCCGCTTAGGCCCGTCGGTGGCCGTTGCAGCCAGGACCGGAGGGTGGCCGACGAGGAGGAGCTACGGGGAGTAACCCCTCCGTCACCGAGTTGCGCCTCTACGTTGCCGTTCGTCATTCCCGAAGAACCGGGAATGACCGATTGGCTTCTAACGCCGCGAGCGATCGCAGTCGAACCGCGCCATTCGACCGAAGGTCACACCTTGTCCAACTCAGCAATACTAAAGATCACGTGGAACGGCTGGCAGTAGATCATGACCGCGTTGTATTCGGACGCGTCCACGTCCGGCGGGATCGGGTAGTTCTGGTTGCCTCGATTGCCCTTCAGTCCACCCAGGTCGATGTACCCGAGGTCTTTGTCCCGCCCCTCGGGGTCCTTTAGAAGCAGAACGTGTAAGTCTGGTCCATTCGTGACGGCCAACTCTTCGAGACGCACGACTGACGACCCGTTTTCCAGCCGATAGATCGTGGCCCGACCGCTTCCCTTGTGGATGAAGTCCTCGTCCATGAACTCGCCCGAAGCGAGCGCCACGGCCTCGACGGCAGCCATCGAGGGCGTCATCGCCTCCTCGGACTCCATGTCGAGCTTCGCTGCGATCTCCATCATCGACTCCGCCTCGGCGCGTGTGACTTCAGCCGGTATGACGACTCCAACGATCAAAGGGAACTCTTCGTCCACCGTGACGTTGTTGAAGAGCGGCGAGAACAGCCACCACGCGAGTAGCACCAGCGGAACGCCGACGATCACGCCGACCGTCACCCCGATGCCGGCCGCTACACGTCGCGCCCTGGTCTCGAACACCCAGCGCAAGATTCGCATGCGTTCAACACCCCCCGGAGTTGATCCGTCGGTCGGCGTACGACGTACGTGCTTGTCCTGATTACGACGCCCGTTTGCCCGGAGACTTCAGGCGCTCTCCCCGCCGTCCGGTCCCCAGAAGACGACCCACATCGACAGGTCGTCGCTGAACTCCTCGAACCGGTGTTCGACGCCAGCCGGCACGAATAACGAATCGCCCGGGCCAAACCTGTGCCGGTCAGCGCCGTTGACGAACCAGCCGGTTCCGGTCTGTATTACGTAGACCTCGTCCTGGTCGTGCGGCTGTTGCGGATCGTCGCCCCGTGGCGCGTACACCAGCAGGCGGAGCGTGCCGTGCGTAAATACCGTGTTCGACCTGAGCGTGCTTTCAGGCGAGATGCCGCTGAGCGCCGGGCCCAGCGGCCAGTGAAATCGTTCCGATCCTTCTGGCATCAACCGTTGACGCGCGCCCACTTGCGCAGGCTCACCGGTTCACGATCGAAAGCGTCCCCGAACAAGCCGACCGTGGTGAACGACACCTCCGCCACGTACACATTGCCGTCTGCGTCCGTGTCCATGCCGTGCGGCGCCATGAACTGGTCCGGCTCCTCGCCCTGTGTCCCGCGCCCGAAGCGGGTCACCTCTTTTCCGTTCCGATCAATCACGATAACGTACAGTCCGAGGCCCGGCACATGTCGCTGGACGGGTGGCGGCCCAGCCTCCGCGACGTACAGGTTTGTGTCAGCTCCGCGCCCGGCGGCGATCGCGATCGGTCGGTGGAAGTGCCACTGGTCGACGTACTCGCCATCGACCGTAAACACCTGCACCCGGAAGTTCTCGCGGTCGCACAGCGCCAGCCGGTCGTCGCCGATCATCGCAACGTTGTGCGGCAGCGAAAACTGGCTCGGTCCCGTGCCGGGTTCGCCCCACGACTTGATGTGACTTCCGTCCGCCCTGAACTTGTGGATACGGGAGTTGCCGTAGCCGTCGGCGACAAAGAAATCGCCTGTCGACGCCTGTATCGCGACGTGAGTCGGCCGATTGAACATGCCTCCCGCCTGCCACTCGGCGGGCTTCCCGGGAGTTCCGAGTGTGAATATCACATTGCCGTGGGGGTCGGTCTTCTTGACGGTGTGATCGAGGTCGTCAACAAGGAACAGGTTGCCGTCCGGGTCCACGGTCACGCCGTGAGGACGCTGGAAATCGCCCTGGCCCCACGACTCGATGTAATCCCCGGCTTTGTTCAACACCACCATCGGATGGTTTCCACGGTTGAACACATAGACGCGGTCGCGCGCATCGTCCACTGCGGCGGCGGTGGCGTCCTTGAAGTAGATGCCGTGAGGGATGCGGCCCCACAGGGCGACGGGTTCATAGACGGTGCTGGAAGTAGCTGGTCCTGGCATCTTGCGCTCCTTCAATTCCCCTCTCTGGGAGGGAGGGATTCAAACTTGGGATGACGTCTTGCCGCCCGCTTCGTTGGCCCTAAAGCTTTCGAAGGGGGTGCCCGGCGATGGGCGGAGCAAGCCCCGCCCCTACAATCCAGCCGGTCCGCGGCCCCTCTCCAAGCGGGAGAGAGCCTGCCCCGTACTGGATACGGGGGTCGGGGTGAGGGAGAAGGCTGGAAGCTGGAACGGGATCCGTATAACCAACCCGGCCGAATGCCGAGCCCACCCTTCGAGGGCCTCAGGGTGGGCTCGGCGTTCGGTACCCGCCCTTCGAGAGCCTCAGGGTGGGTCCGGCGTTCGGTACTCACTCTGAGGTTGTCGATACCCACCCTGAGGCTCTCGAAGGGTGGTCAGCCAGTCCCCCTACTCCTTCGGCGCAGGCTCCTCCCCATCGTAGATGTGGATGCCGGCGCGGTTCGTTACAGCCAGTCGAACCGACGACTCATCGCTAACTGTCGTAATCTCGTGACGGTAGCCTTTCTCGACAAAAACGACGTCGCCGGGACCGGCGCGGAACGCCTCGCGCTTGCCGACCTGCCACTCCAGTTCGCCCTTTAATACGACCCACCACTCGTCGAAGTCCGGGTGCCAGTGCGGGTTGTTTGAGGCGCCGGGCAACGAGTGGATGAAGTTGACGCGGTTGCGCTGGTCCAGCACTACCTCTTCGCCCCAGTTGGAGTCGGTGCCATGCCGCTCAAGCATCCGGTCGTATGACGTGTGGATCAGGTTCGGCGGTTCGGCGTCGGCCAGCGGGAGAAGCTTCGAAGGCTGGATACCCTTGATGTCGTGGTTGCTCCACTGCGGGCCGACCACCAGGCGCATGTTCCACGGGCCGGCGCCGGTGGACCGGATGTCGTGGCGGTATCCGCATGGCGCGATGACGACATCGCCCCACTTCGCCGTAAACGGCTCATACTGTCCGATCTGGAACTCGGTCTCACCGTCCAGCATGATCCAGAACTCGTTGAAGTCCGGGTGGATGTGCGGGTCCGGCGTCGCGTTGGGAGGGGCGGAAATCAAGAGGCCGCGATTGCGACCGTCACGCGTCAGAAGGTCTGACCATCTCTCCTGACCCGCGTGCAGCGCACGAAGATCGGCGAGGTGGGTCACGGGCTGGTTCACGGCGGGGGGCGCTGCGATGACCATGTGCTAGGTACTCCAGTGGCGGACGGGCTCGGTCAGACGGCCGGAGTATACATCCGAAAAAGTACGCCCATGGGAGTCCTACGGGGATCGTCTTAGCTTTGATATCAAGGTCTACCGTCCGTCGCCGTCCGCTGAAATGGCTGTCAATCCGTCGGCTTGACTGTCAAAGTGGCTGTCAAATTAACGATTCACCAAGGCGGGTGAAAACCGCCTCCTGGCTCTCGTGACCATACGCTTCCCGAGTAGGTGGGATCTGGGTTCGTGTCCGTCCGATTTGCTATCCAGTCAGCGTAGCCTTTCGCGTTGACTGAGATAGAAAATCGCGCTCGTAAGAAAGCCAATAATCGCGGCGGCCTGTAGCCGATGTCGATTTCGTATTCGTCGGATAAACCGCTGTCCTCGAACACCCATCGAAGAACCCGATAATCCTCGCGGTGCGCAACGGGTAGTACGGCAACGACGTCCTCTTCTGGCGAGCCTCGGTCATCACATACCAGTCTCACGTGCACGGACGCGTACGGCAGACCTGGCGGCCCGCTCACCTTTCCGTTTGATTCGGTCGACATCGATGTCCATCGGAGCGCTACCAGAATGCACCCATCAACTTGTTGCCAAGGTATTTGAGTCCCGATGATCAGATCGTTCGACATCGCGGTTATGCTCGCGCAGTCAGGCCGAGGGTGGCCATTCACCCAACGCCGCTGCGCCTCAATAGGCGAGATCCGAGCCGGCTTGCGTCAGCGTGCGCTAGCAAAAGTGGTTGCAAAAAATGGAGGCGGACTGGCCATGACGGAAGACGTTCGAGACCTCATCAGGACCGGTCGAATCGGCGATACAGGGTTGACCGGAACCGCGGCGGCTTTGAGTGCTATCCCAGTACTCGGCGGTCCGCTCTCGAACATCATGTCAGGTACGGCAACGAGTCGGCGATTTGGGCGCGTTGACGACACGATGGGCGAATTTGCACAACAACTAGAACGCCTCAAAGTCCGAGTAAACGAGGAATACCTGAAGTCCGAGGACTTTGAGGAGATTCTCGAACAGACCCTTAGACGGGCTTCAGAGGAGCGGCTCAAAGAGAAACGTCGCTTGTACGCAGCCTTTCTCGCGGGCGCGGCGGTGAGCACGAATCCTGACTACGATCGTCAAATCGAGTTACTGAAAGATATCGAGACGCTGAGAGCGGTCGATATCCAAGTGTTGTCGGCCTTCGCCGGCCCACCCAATGACGCCTCAAATATGATGATGGGGTCGAGGCGGGGCACCTTAACAAAGCGACTCTCGGGATTGGTGGATGCCGACCTAAGCGAGGTGCTGAAAGACTTAGAAGCGCGGCGACTACTTCAACATGTCAACAACATCGGGATTACCGTCACGGGCCCAGCGGCCGTCGATCTAGCGTCTCTGTTGACACCTCGCGGACGTGCGGTCGTGGGACTGCTGTCTTCCGCCGTATAGCTTCCCAATGTTTCGCGGACCCGAGACGTACATGCTGAAGGCGGCGGTACTTCGTCGGCACCTGACGGACGACCAGCGCGGGGTCGCAGGACGGCCCGTTAATGCGGGACGACGTGGTGCCGCATTAGAGATCATCTGACTATTCGTACTGCGCGCCGGTCAACAGTTCCTCAATACGGCGGTTCGCAGCAATCACCTCTTGTCGGATCGAATTGCGAATGTCCCTCATTTGCCGAACAACACCCTCCAGTTCATCTATCGGTGCGGAACTGGGGGCATTCACAAATCGCAGCAGCGGCGAAAGTGCAAGCTGCGACTGGTTGGAGGATTCCTGAACTGCTTCGACCAGCCTCTCCAATACTGAGTCGCTTATCTGTGCCGTAAGGATGTCCTACTCGGTACTTGCATCCTGGGCTCCTTGTAAGGCGTGCCAGAACTGGGTTTCCGTCTCGTGTGTTTCCAAGGTGTTTGATGGACGCTTCTTGGACGCCGTAGAGGTGGCTCCGGAAAACTGAACGGTGGGGATAAGTGGATTCTCTGCTCCAACCGGGCATGATGTTGCCCGTAAACAAGGAGCAGGAACATGACCAGGAGACCGAGGCGGAACCACTCGCCAGCATTCAAGGCGAAAGTGGCAATGGAAGCCATCAAGGGAGAGGTCACGCTGGCTGAGCTGGCCCAGCGCTACGACGTGCATCCGAACCAGATCAACCAGTGGAGGAGCCAGCTCATGGAGAGGGCGGCAGAGGTGTTCTCACGGCCTGAACAGCCTGAGACTCCGCCGGTCGACCTCAAGGCGCTCCACGCCAAGATCGGAGAGCTGGCGCTTGAGAACGATTTTTTAGAGTCAGCGCTCACAAAGGCCGGCCTGC
>JAQBUX010000148.1 GCA_027623795.1 Chloroflexota bacterium | reverse complement strand
GGGCGGGGCACCGTGACCCCGGCGGGAAATAGAGAACCCGACCGAATGCGTATCAGTTGACGCGCGACACTGGTCGCGCGTCACGTATGCCGCCCGAGGCTTCGTCCATGTCCCCAACGGGACCAACTCCGCACATCACTATCCGCAGGCTCATGCTGGCGGCTTTTTCGTTGGTCGCCATCGCCGCGTCAGCTTGCAGCGGCGAATCATCGACCGGAGCCACAGACACAGGTCTAGTCTCCGCGACGCCAACCTCTGCCCTACCGGCGACCGCGACGGCGACTGCGATCTCACCGACGGCAACGTCGGCGCCGACGGCTACAGCTTCGTCTCCAGCCGCGAGGGCGCTTCAGTCGCCGTCCGTGGACGAGCTTGCGGAACGGGCGCTCGCTCACGTTCGGGTCCTCTCGGAAGACCTTCCGCCGCGGGTGTCCGGGACAGACGGCGAGTTGACGGCGGCTAGCTACATCGCTGATGAGCTCAGGTCTTACGGCTACGAGGTGGAACTACAAGACTTCATCGCACGCATCCGACCCCGAAACGGCAACCACCTGGAGATCACCGGCTCGGTTCCGAGTTCGATCACGACGAACATCTTCTCAGGATCAGGCGAGGGTGAAGCGACCGGGCCGCTCATCTTCGTCGGCCTCGGGAGGGAGAGCGACCTGCCGGACTTTTCGCTCGCCGGAACCGTCGCCCTTGTCGAGCGGGGACAGATTCCGTTCGAGACCAAGGCGACGAACGTGTTCGGCGCCGGGGCCGAGGGGATGGTTGTTTTCAACAACGTCGCCGGAATCTTTGAGGGGACCCTCGGAGACGAGGAGTTCGATCGGCCGGCCGTCACGATCTCAAGAGCGGAGGGCCAGGCGCTCGTCACATCTCTAAGGACCGGGGCGGTGAACGTACGTTTGCGGCTCGTGACTGAAGAGCGCACGAGCCAAAACGTCGTGGCGTCCATGCCGGCTCGACAGAGCACCTCTGGAGACGCCGCCCGAGCCGTGGTGGTTATCGGGGGCCACTACGACGCCGTACCCGGCAGCCCCGGAGCTAACGACAACGCGACCGGGACCGCGACCATACTCGTGCTGGCGGAGGAGCTTGCAAGCGCCGATCTTCCTTTCGATCTCCGCGTGATCGGATTCGGTTCTGAGGAGCTGGGCCTCCTCGGCAGTGCCGCCTACATTGATTCGCTCGACGACGTCGAGAGGTCCCGAATTGCAGCGATGCTCAACTACGACGCCCTCGGCGCCGGAACGCTGGAGATCGGCGGTCACTTCCGCCTTTCTGGCCGCGCTCTGGAGGTCGCCGTCGAGATCGGAGAGACCGCCGTGCCGGGAATAGCGCCGCCCGGATCCTCTAGCGATCACGCCTCGTTCAGCGACGCGGGGATCCCTTCGATGTTCTTCTTCGGCTCCGATTTCTCCATGATTCACACGCCACAAGACGCGATCGATGCAGTGAACCCTGAGTTGATGGGCCAGGCGGCGGCGATAACCCTGAACGGCCTCCTGGACGGCATCGCCGAGTGACGAGAGCGAAGATGCCCGCCAAATACCGCGCCGCGTAGCGGCGGACATATGCGGACCGTCATGCGACACGGGCACACGCAAGCACCCCCGATGCCTTCGCCCCGCCAACGCACACCCGCGGTAAACTCCCGCAGGCCACAGACCTTCCCGGCGTTGACCGGGTTTGACGAAATGACCGCCGGAGGCGCCTCAATTGGATTTCGAGCCCGCATACACGCCGGAACAGGAGGCCTTCCGCAAGGAGGTCCGCTCCTGGCTGGCGGCACACGTCCCGGTCATCGAAGGCGATCCGGACTCGGACGAAAACTACCCGAAGTACCGGCAACTGGGACGCGATCTCGGCGCGAGGGGCTGGTTGAGGCCGACTGCGCCGGTCGAGTACGGCGGCGGCGGGCTCTCGGTCGACCACGCAATCGTTATCGGCGAGGAGATCGACGCTTACGACCTTGGACTTCCGCCCTATTACGACACCGGCGGAACGCTGGGCGGCGCCTCGATCCTCGTGTGGGGGACGGAAGAGCAGAAGCTTCGCATGTTGCCGCCGATCTTCCGGGGCGAGGTGGTCACCTGGCAACTGCTCTCCGGGCCGGAGGCCGGCTCTGACCTGGCCGGAACGCAGACCGAAGCCGTAAAAGACGGGGACCACTACGTGGTCAACGGCCAGAAGATATTTGTCGGCGGGACGCACGGGGCGGACTACCTCTGGACGATCACACGTACCGATCCTGACGGCAAGCGCCACGAGAATCTGAGCTGGCTGTTGATCCCCGCCGACTCGCCCGGAATCACAATCGCTCCGATGGAGCTGATGGGCGATGGCGGGGAAGGCGCAGGTCGCGGGCACAAAAACACCATATTTTTCGACGACGTGCGGGTGCCTGCCTCAAACCTGGTCGGAGGAGAGAACAACGGTTGGAAGGTCGCCACAACCCATCTCGAACTGGAACACGGCTCCGGCGGGCGCATCGGTCGAAATCGCTGGTTTGACCGCGCCCGTCAGCGGGCGCTCGGCCTGAAGAGAGCCGGGCAGCCGCTTCTCGACGAACCCGATTCCCGCGACCGGCTCGCCGATGTGTTCATAAAGACCGAGATCGCACGGCTTTTCGATCTCCGCAACTTCTGGATGAACCGGACGCACGTGGAGATGACTTACGAAGGCCCTCAGGCGGCGTATTTCAGAAAGATGGCGCACCTGTCCGCGGCGCAGTCAATAATGGAGCTTGTCGGACCGTACGCCCTGACCCGTGACCCCGCGTGGGACACGACCGACGGCAAGTTCGACGCCTTTATGAAATCCAGCATCGTCGATCTCCATCCCGGCGCCACGGCCGATATACAGAAAGTAATCATGGCGCGCCGTATCGGTATCGGCAGACAGGTCAGGGAGAGGGCGGGCAAGACGGTCGAGTAAGCGGCGGCAACTCCGGTTTTCCCGGGAAGCCGAATCCACTCTGAACGTTAGCACCACATATGGATCTCTCACTAACAGAAACGCAGCAACTCCTGAAAGCCGGGGTCGAGGAGTTCATCGCCCGGGAGTCTCCACGCGAATCGATCATCGAGTTGGCCGATACCGAGACGGGTTACTCACGGGACGCATGGAAGACGGCCGCCGAGATCGGTTGGCTTGGCATGGCGATACCGGAGCGGTACGGGGGGAGCGGCAACACCCTCACGGATGTCGCCGTCGTGTTCGAGGCGCTCGGCCACGGCCCGGTGCCGGGCCCCTTCTTCTCGTCCGGGGTGCTATCGGCTCACATGCTTCTTACGCTCGGCGACGAGGCCCAGAAGACCGCGTATCTGCCTCGGATCGCGAGCGGGGACGCCGTCTTCGCGGTCGCGATCACGGAGCCGGACTGGGCCTGGGGGACTGAAGGCGTCCAACTGCGGGTGCATCGACACGGGAACAGCTACGGCCTGGATGGGACCAAGCTATTCGTTTACGACGCCATAACTGCCGACTATCTAATTACGGCGGTAAGGACCGGCGACAACCCAACCGACATCGGGTTCTTGATCGTGGACACGACCCTGCCCGGCGTCTCGATCCGCCGGATTGATGGTTTCCTGACCTCCGAGTGCGAGGTGATTTTCGACAACGTCGAGGTCCCTGGGGATGCCCTGCTCGGTGGTTCGGCTTCGGGACTTGGCGGATTCGAAGTGGCGTTGCGGCGATCGACGCCTGTTCTTTGTGCATACAAAGTGGGTGGCGCACAGGCGGTCTACGACATGTCGGTCGAGTACAGCCGCGAGCGTGTCCAGTTCGGCCAGCCGATCGGCCGCTTTCAGCACGTCCAGAACCACATCGTGCAGCTCGTCAACCATCTCGATTCGGCCCGGTGGACGACGTACGAGGCCCTCTGGAAGATCGACGCAGGCAAACCCGACCAGGACCTTTCGGTGCACCTCGCCAAGGCGGTCACGAGCGAGGGGTTTGTACAGGCCACGAACTACGCCCACGAGGTGCACGCAGGCGTCGGGGTGATGCGCGAGTACGGGCTGATCCTATTCACGCAGCTCTCGCGATCGCTCTATCACGCACTCGGGGACCCAAAGTACCACCGGCGGAAGCTCGCCGATCTACTCGTTCACTACGAGCCGGCGCTTGCCTCGGACCGCGGTAACGGGGTTGGTCCGGGGCTGATCGCGCCACGAGTGACCACCCCCAGGCCTCCTCCTATGTAGGAGGGAGGACGTTTGGAGGTGGGTCGCGTCGCATGTACTCGCGCACCTAACCCACTTGAACCACCGCCGTCGCCCGGTACAATCCTGCTTAAGCTCGGGAGGCTGCTCATGACCACTGCGACGAAAACCGGAACCGACCTCGATCTGATCTCGCATCTTTTGCGCCGTGCCGGATTCGGGGCCACCCGGGACGAGCTGGAAGAGTTCGCGTCGCTGGGATACGACGGGACGATCGACCGGCTGTTCAACCCGGGAGACCGGGACTCCATGCCGACGGACCTCATCCGCCGTTATCACCCTGATCAGTCAATTTCCCAGATCGCGCCTTCGTCTGGCTCCTTCTGGATGTACCGGATGGTCACCACGAAGGCGCCTCTGGAAGAGAAGATTGCGCTGTTCTGGCACCGGGTCTTCGCCACCGGCCAAACGAAGCTGATCCAGGGCAAAGTGATGCTTACCCAGATCGAGATGTTCCGTAAGTACGGTCTCGGCAGCTTCCGTGAGCTCCTCATTCAGCTCTCCCGAGACCCCGCCATGATCCTGTGGCTGGACAACCAGGACAACCACAAGGGCGCGATAAACGAGAACTACGGTCGAGAAATCCTCGAACTGTTCGCGATGGGCGTTGGCAACTACTCCGAGCAAGACATTAAGGAGTGTTCGCGGGCCTTCACCGGATGGACCATCGCGAACATGCCCTATATGTCTATCCGCATGCGGAACAACACCTTGCGCCCGTACGGCTACATCGCATGGCAGTACCGGTACGACCCGGACGACCACGACGATGGCGAGAAGACCTTCCTCAGCGAGACCGGCAACTTCAACGGCGAAGACGTGATAGACATCATCTGCAAAAACCCGGCGACGCCGCGATTCGTGGCCCGGCACCTGTACCACCAATTCATCGCCGACGAGTTCCCGGTCCCGCAGTGGCCGTTCGAGGAACCGAAGGACCCCGACGCCATCCAATTGATGGTCGACGCCTATTACGCCAACGACTACAGCATCGGAGCGATGTTGCGGGCCGTGTTCAAGTCCAACATTTTCAAGTCCGAAGCAACGCGCTACGCCCGCATCAAGAGCCCGGTCGAGCTGGTGGTAGGGACCCTGCGACTCGCCGGCGGCTACGACCGGCCAACCAGGGACGTCTACAAAGCGACGGCCGCTTGCGGTTACATGGGCCAGTCCCTGCTCGCCCCTGCGAGCGTTGAGGGCTGGATGGGCGGAGATGACTGGATCAGCACCGGGTCGATGGTGCAGCGGATCAACTTCGCCAGTGACACGGTGGGCGATCCGAACAAAAAGGGGATCAAGTCGATCATCGATCGCATCGCAGACCGGTACGACCCCGGGGATGTCGAGCCAGAAGCGCTTGTTGACGATTGCCTGGACCTGATCGGCCCCCTCGACGTGGCGAGCGACACGAGAGACGAGTTGATCACGTTCGCCCGTGCGCGGGGCGGTGTTGATCCACGTACCGAGGACGGCGCCAGGAAGATCGTCTCGATCCTCCAGTTGATCGTGTCTACCCGCGAGTATCAGCTTATTTAGCAGGGCCCGACAGGCCCGCTGACCTCCCCGGACCTACGGAGAAGTAATGGCAACCGAAACTCGGCCCAGGATCGGCCTCAAGTATCGCGACACCAACGGATTCGGCTCCGCGCAGGGTGGTCGTGGATACCATCTGCCGGTGGACATCGCCGTCCGTAGTGACGGCCGGATATACGTCTTGAGCCGCGGCGACACTGTGCCGGTGGGTTGTGGCATAGACGCCACCGATCTCGATCACAGCTGGTCCGAAACGTTCTCCTCGTTTGGCTCTGATCCGGGACAGATGATGTCAGCGACGGCGATCGCATTCGACGCCGCCGACAGGCTGTTCATGGCCGATGAGAGCCTGCAACGAATCACCGTCTTTGACGCCGACCACAACTACGAATGCCACTGGGGCGCCGAGGGTTCAGGCCCCGGTGAATTTGACGGGCCTTCCGGAATCGCCTTCGACCGTGACAGTAACCTGCTTGTTGTGGACGGAAAGAACCAGCGCGTTCAGCGCTACACGCCGGATGGAAAGTACATCAGCTCATTCGGGTCTGCCGGAACGGGTGAGGGCGAGTTCAACCTCCCCTGGGGTGTCAGCGTTGACTCCACAGGGAACATCTACGTGTCTGACTGGCGAAACGACCGGATACAACGCTTCGCGCACAATGGCGAGTTCATCGACGCGTACGGCACGTCCGGGCGTGACGAAGGCCAGTTCGATCGGCCATCAAACGTCGCGGTCGACGCCGACGGGAACATATTTGTGGCCGACTGGGGCAACCAGCGGGTCCAGGCCTTCGACAAGGCCTGGAACTTCCAGACCAGTATCCGCGGGACCGGCGAACTGTCGCCGTGGGCAGCCGAGTACATCGACGCCAACGCCGACGAGAAAGCCGCCCGGGCCAGTTTCGATCCCTACCCGGAGCTAGACGTCGACGACCCTCACGAGGTTTCCGCCCGTACCGAGCCCTATTTCTGGGACCCGGTTTCGCTGGCCATGCATGGCGATAATTTGCTGCTCGTCCTGGAGACCGGAAGACACCGGTTCCAGGTCTGGGAAAAGGTCTAACAAACGAACGCGCCGACGCGACATCGGCCCGTAAACTTCACGGCCGGATTGACCTCGGCAAGAGGCGCCGCCCACCAGGGAGGAAACGATGGCGAAA
>JAQBUX010000147.1 GCA_027623795.1 Chloroflexota bacterium | reverse complement strand
TGATCCAAAGCTAGAAAACCACCGGTCCGCGGCTCGCGGCAAGGCTCGTTCGCGTTTTTCAGCACCCTGGTAGGGGCGTATGGCAATACGCCCTATCCACGCAGCCGCGTTCGCGGCGTCCTTCCCGGCGGGAAGGATTCCCCTCACCTGAATCCTCTTCCAATGGGAGAGGTGGGCATGCAGCGAGAACCGCTCTTGGGAAGCAGGTGTAGGGGCGGATTGGTATCCGCCCTCGTCTGCCGGTTAAGACCTCGGTCTCCGCCCGATCGTGTTGTCGTACGCCGCCCGTGCGATCTGGTGGAACCTCATCTGCGTCGCCCTGGCAATTCGGTCACTTTAGACGTGCGAAGTTCAGCGCCTGATCGCGGATTCCCGTGTTCGTATATCCTCCCAAGTCGACGCCAAAACCATCACCGAGGGTGCAATGCCGATCAAGACAGTCGCCATCATGGGCGCCGGGGACATGGGACACGCCGTCGGGAAGGCGCTGGGCGAGAGCGGTTTCGAGGTGGTCACTTGTCTCGCCGGACGGGGCGAACACACGCGTAGCCTCGCTGCGATCGCAGGGATGCGCGACGCCGGCACCCTCGATGCGATGATCAGTGAGGCGGACATCGTCCTGTCGATCATGCCCCCGGCCGCGGCGGAGGGCTTCGCCATGGAAGTGGCGGCGGCGATACAGCGGTCAGGCTCAACCCCGATGTTCCCAATGTTTGTAGAGTGCAACGCCATCTCGCCTGATACCACGAGGCGCATCGAGACGGCGATCAGGAACGCGGGCGCTGAATACACGGACGCCGGGATCATTGGCAGCGCGCCCGGCAAACCGGGCTCTCCACCGCGGTTTTACGCAAGCGGCCCGGACCTGGGCCCGATCTCCGAACTCGACGGCAAGGGGATCAAGGTGATGCCGATGGGAGACGAGGTCGGCCGGGCCTCAGCGATAAAGATGTGCTACGCCGGGCTGACGAAGGGCACAACTTCGCTCTACACCGCCGTCGCGACGGCCGCCGAGTCGCTCGGGATTACGGAAGAGCTTGGCGCCGAGTTGTCGTCGAGCCAGAGCGCTGCGTACGAGGGAATGCAGCGCGTCGTTCCAAGGCTCCCGCTGGACGCCGGCCGGTGGATCGGCGAGATGGAAGAGATCGCCATCACGTTCGCGTCTGCGGGCGTGACCGACAAGTTCCACCAGGGGGCCCGCGACATTTTTATGTTGCTTGAAGGCACTCCATTCGCGAGCGAGACCCGGCAGACATTCGACACCACTCGGACCTTAGAAGAGTCCGTGCGTGTCTATGTTGAACACTTGCGAACAGGGAGCGGCGCCTCGGACTGAGCGCTGCGCCGTCCACGATTCAGGGAATCCACCCTGAGTCTCTCGAAGGGTCCGTGTCGTACCTGCCCGCGCTGCAAGCGGGCAGACCGTCGCGCCCAAATCGTCCGGCCGCGCACGAGGCCAACTTGCGCCGATCGGTGGGCATGTATCATCCCGCCCACGCCAGGTGAGAGGGTGCAGAGGCGGATGGCCTCCAGGGTGGTCGGCGGCACACACGTCGATGACGAGGCCTCGATTTTCGGACCCGAACTCCTCGCTGGAGAAGGATATGGCCCAATCCTAAACCCGCTCACGGAGCGCATCCTTGCGCGGCGGAAAATTTGGCGGGCGTAGTTGTATGGCGCTCTGGCTCTGTCATCGATCTCAGGTCAGGAGAGGATCTTGGAAAATTACAGCGACATACTCTATGAGACCGACGGTCGTCTCGCATTCATCACGTTAAATCGACCGGAAAAGCTGAACGCTCTATCCAATAATCTGCGTGCCGAGTTGATGGACGCGATGCGCGAAGCCGAGCATGACGATGAAGTCGGCGTGATCGTGCTCCGGGCGAACGGCCGTTCCTTTTCGGCGGGGTACGACCTGTCTCCCTCCCGCGCTGCTGGCGACGACAGGTTCGTCAGCGCCCGGTCGAAATTGCCGGACACGGGTTCAACGCACCCGGGGGCGAATCAGTGGGCGCGGCACGTGGTGATGACCAACTGGATCATATGGGAGCTGGCCAAACCGGTTGTCGCCCAGATCCAGGGCCACTGCCTCGCCGGTGGCACTGAGCTTGCCAGCGTCTGCGACTTCAGAATTGTGGCCGAAGATGCACAGATCGGTTATCCGCCCGTCCGGGCGATGACCACCATGGATATGATGTGGACGCCCTGGCATCTGTCACCCGCCAAGGCGCGCGAGTTTGCGTACCTTGGCGACTCGGTCTCCGGTACAGACATGGTTACCTATGGCTGGGCCAACTACGCAGTTCCAAAAGAGGAACTCGCCGACTTCACCGAGAAGTTTGCGCGTCGCATGGGGCACATCGACAACGAGATGTTGATGTATTCCAAACGAGCGGTGAACCGCCAGTATGAATCCATGGGGATACGGCAGGGCCTCCACTCCGGGACCGAGATTCAGGCGCTATCGTCGTCGCGGGCCGCCGCCTCCGAGTGGCGTCGACGGGTCCAGGACGAGGGTCTGAAAGCTGCGCTTGAGTGGCGTGACGGACCGTTCCGTGATTTCCGCGGCGCCTACGAAAGCGCTCCGAAAGACCGTCCGGTCGCCGGTATGGAGAGGCAAGACGGGAGCGGTACTGACGGTAACTAGTTCGATGGTCCGTCGAATGGAACGACCCGGGGAGAACACATGACATCAAGCGGAAGAAACTTCCTGATCTTCATCGGAGCCTACACGCGGCGCAACGGACGCGGCATCGGCGTCGCCCGGTTTGACTCCGACTCCGGGTCTCTGTCGACGCCTGAGCTGGCCGCGGAGATCGCCAACCCTTCGTTTGTGGCCCTCGACCCATCGCTCGGACATCTGTACGCCGTCACCGAGATCGACGATTTCGATGGCAGCGCGAGCGGCGCTCTGAGCGCGTTCGCTGTGGATCGCGCTACCGGCGGGCTGACCTTCCTCAACCGTCAGCCGACCCTTGGACCCGGGCCGTGCCACGTCGGCATCGACGCCACAGGCCGGAACGCGGTGGTCGCCAACTACAACGGCGGAAGCGTTGCCGTTCTGCCCATCAACCCGGACGGGAGCCTCAACCCGCCTTCGGACTTTGTCCAGCACGAGGGTGGAAGCGGCGTAGATTCAGAGCGTCAGGCCGGGCCGCACGCACACTCGGCGAACCTGGATCTTGAGACCGGCCGGGTTTACATCAACGACCTCGGGTTGGACCGCATCAAGTCCTACGAGTTGGACTCAGTGGCGGGCAAGCTCAAGCCTGCGGGGCTGGACGTGGAGCTTCATCCGGGCGCAGGGCCGCGCCACTTTGACTTTCATCCGGACGGCAAACACGCGTACGCCATCAACGAGCTGGACTCCACGATTACCGCCATGGATTACGACCGCGAATCGGGCCGGTTGTCGCCGGTCCAGACGGTCCCCGCGCTGCCCGATGACTTTGACGCCGAGAGCGCCTGCGCTGATGTCCACGTATCGCCGGACGGCCGCTTCGTTTACGGCTCTAATCGCGGCCACGACAGCATCGTGATCTATGCGATCGACGCCGCGACCGGCGGCCTGGAATACGTCGGGCACGAGCCAACCCGCGGCCGCAACCCTCGCAACTTCGGCATCGATCCGACCGGCCGCTACCTTCTCGCTGCTAACCAGGATTCCGACAACATCGTAATGTTTGCGATCGACCGGGAGTCCGGGAAGCTGACGGCGACGGGCGCTGAGGTCTCGGTCTCGATGCCGGTCTGCCTCAAGTTCGTGTCCGCGCTTTAGGACGTTGTGCGGCGGCCGCTACCGGGGCGGGGTGATCTTCGACAGCGTTCGGGCGGAGGTGTTCACGACCCAGATCGAGGCGTCAACTCCCGGCCTCGCCGGGCTCGCCACCATGCCGATCGGGCCCTTGCCAACTGGCAGTGTGACGATCTCCGTCCCGTCCAGCGCCAGCCGGGTGACTGTGTTGTCCACGAAATGGGTCACCCAGATCGACTCTCCGTCGAACACCAGCCCGGACGGCCACTCTCCCACCTCGATCTCCTGCAATATCTCGCCGTCGGTGTTGAGCCGGGTGACGAGGTTGAGCCAGTTCGACGCCACCCACACGACCGCTCCGTCGAACGCCAGCGCAGTTGGCCCCTGTCCGCCTGTGTCGGTCCCGACACCCTCGTAATCTGCGTTCCGTTTGCCGACCGGGAACGAACCAAGCAGCTTTCCGTCGAGGTCAAATCTGTCGACGGTGTGGAGGTTCAGGCTGGCCAGCCAGACCGCCTCGCCGTCAAACGTCACGGCCCACGGCGAGGGGTGGTTACCGGGGACGGGTATCGCCAGCAGGTCTTCGCCGTCAGGTGCGAGCTTGTGGAGGGAGTTGCCCCAGGACGCTGCGACCCACATGTTAGTGCCGTCGGTGACCATTGCCGCCGGTGAGGTGTAGCCGCCGCCGACCGGGAAGGTTCCGATCTCGACGCCGTCGAGGGCCAACTTCGTGACCGAGCTTTCGGCGTTGTTCCCGACCCAGATGAACTCACCGTCGAACGCCATCGCCCGCGGTGCGATGCCGACCGGGTAAGTGGCGATGATCTGCCCGTCGTCGTCCAGTTTGGAAACAACGTTGTCTCCGACGTGCGCGATCCACACGTTTTCGCCGTCGAAAGCCATATCGCCGGGAGTGTTGATCCCACCAAAAGTCTCGATCAAGTACCCATCGACGGTTATCGGCGGCGGCACTGGCGCAGGGGTCGACGTTGGTCGAGGCACACGGGTGGGGCGGGGCGTTGGAGAGGGCGCAGGCGTGGCTTCTGGCGTCGGAGTGGCGGGGATCGGCGTGTCTGGCGCGGTAGTTGGGATAACGTCTTCGCCGCCGCAAGCAACGGCGAGGGTCGCTATCAGGAAGACCGCTGCAACGAGCGAACGTTTCCGTTCGCAGCCACGCGTCAAGGCAAAGAGACGCCGGCCGCCACGGACGAAGGCCCGGTCAAATAACGCCATCGACCGAGTTAAGCCGAGCCCCGGGATCTGGTCAACTCCCGTTAACTTTCTGGGTCAAGCTCGGCCAGACGTTTCCGCACACCGTCGGCGATCACGTGGAACTCGTCGGCGACCTCGTCGGACGTGAACACCGTCGGCTTGGTCTCTGAATTCTGATAATCGGCGCGCATTGCGACCCGGCCGAGGAACGGAAGCGCCATCTCCTCCGCAAGCTCTTCACCTGCGCCGCTGCCGAAGATGCCCCCGGACATGTTCTCGACAACGCCGAGGACGTCCAGGTTGAGTTTTTTCACCATGTTGATGGATCGTTTCGCGTCCAGCGCCGCAAGCTCCTGAGGCGTTGAGACGATCACGAAACCGTCAAGGTTCAGCGTCTGCATCACCGTCAGCGGAGCGTCAGACGTACCCGGCGGCAGGTCGACAACCATGTAGTCGAGCTCGCCCCAATCTGTGTTCGTCAGGAACTGGTTGATGGCGTTGTGGATCATCGGCCCGCGCCAGATCGTCGCCTCCTCCTCGTTTTCGGAGAACATCGACATCGACATGACACTCACGCCAAAGCGGGACGGTGGCACCATGACTTTGCCGTCCTCCGAGGTTGGACCCTCGGTTAGACGCATTACCCGTGTCACGTTGGGGCAGTCGATATCGCAGTCAAAAAGCCCGACGCGCGCGCCTTCCTGAGCGAGCATCACTGCCAGATTTACGGCGATGGTGGTCTTGCCGACGCCACCCTTGCCGGAGTAGACGCCGATCCGCTTGCCGATCTTTTGCAGGCGTTCGTTTACGAGGCGCTTCTGTTCCCAGGTCCGCTTCATGCCCTCGACTCGGGCGCGTTCTTCGGGGGTGAGCTCTCGCTGCTGTTGTGTCATGGAGGTTCAGATGGGTCCTGCGGATAAAAGGTCACGCGATGAGGGCGGCCCTGTAACGGACCGCCCCTGCATCATATCGACTTTTGACCGACGACCCGGTTAGTCCAGGCCGAGCAATCGCTTGCCGTCGTCTGTAATTAGCTCAGGCGACCACGGCGGGTCCCAGACGAGTTCCACCTCGACGTCCTCGACGCCCGGTATCTCGGCGATACGCCACTCCGCCTGCTGGGCGATGTACGGCCCCATGCCGCAGCCCTGCGCCGTGAGCGTCATCTCGATGGCGACCTCGCCGTCTTCGACAGCGACGTCGTATACGAGTCCCAGGTCCACGATGTTGACCGGAATCTCGGGGTCGTAGACCTCTTTCAAGGCCTCCAGCACGTCTTCTCTGGTGAGTTTATGCTCGGTCGTCATATTGGCTTCCTTGGACGGGGGTTAGCCCATCGGGTCAGCGGGGGTGCGGAGAATCTTTGGGGCTGCGGTCTTGTGCCTTCGATAGTCACGATAGGCGATGGTCACCACGGGCGATAACCACGATAGGCGACGCGTCCAGTTTAGCAAGCGATGGGGGTTGGGGCAATTTGCGCGAGCTTATTCGCGCTTATTGCCCGTATCCAGCCGGGATCTGCCCGGATCTGCCCGGCAACGCTCTAATTTGGAATCCCGGGAACCTGAAGCTTTGGCCGCTCTTCCATGAAACCGACCTGGTTCCCCTCCGTATCGTGGACGAAAGTCATCCACAACTCGTGCGCTTCGTCCTGGAAGATCATGTGGGGATCTCAGATCAGGTCCGCGCCCTTCGCCTTGAGATCGGCATGAGCGTCGTCGATCGACTCGACGCGGTAGTAAACGGGCTTGCCGTTCGAGAACTCTTGCCCCAGCTCTGGCACGCCGAGAAAAAGCCTCACGCCCCAGCAGTCGAAAAACGCCATCCCGCGGCCGGGAACCTGGAACGGGAACGTGAACCCCAGGATGTCACGGTAGAACCGGACCGAACGGTCAACGTCTTTGACCGGGATCAATATCTGGCCGATCGGGCCGTAACGAACTGAACCTGTCATCCCGTTACGT
>JAQBUX010000146.1 GCA_027623795.1 Chloroflexota bacterium | reverse complement strand
CAACTCGGACTTCGAGCCGGAGGAGATTCGGCGGCAGTCCAGCGTCATGACGGCGATCCTGCCGAGCCCCTGGAAGGGCTCGAAGATCAACGTTCTCGACGCGCCGGGCTATGCCGATTTCGCGGGCGAAATGCTTTCCGCACTGCGCGTGGCTGACGCCGCGGTCCTGGTTGTCGCCGCTCCGTCCGGCATCGAGGTCGGCGCTGCACAAGCCTGGGCGCGCCTTGAAGAGAAAAACCTGCCGCGGATCATTGTCGTCAACAAGCTCGATCGCGAGAACACTGAATTCGACAAAGTGGTCGAGGACATCGCGGAGACGTGGGGCCGCAAATGCGTCCCGATACAGGCGCCAATTGGCGCCGAAGCCTCTTTTACAGGCGTCGGTTCGCTGGTGAGCGATTCCGCTCTACAACAAGGTGTTGGCGCGGAGTTATTTGAACATCTCGTGGAAGCGATCGCCGAAACGGACGAAGCGCTGGCCGAGAAGTACCTCGAGGGCGAAGCTCTTTCGGCGGACGAATTGATCTCTGGTCTGCGTGCCGGCGTGGCTTCGGGAGAAATCGTGCCAATTCTCGCGACGGCGGCCACCGAAGAGTTCGGGGTGCCCGAGTTGATGGACGCCATCGTCGATCTACTCCCCTCTCCGGAACAAGCGGCAAAGCGGGAAGACGCGCCGGAGATCCCGGCGGACGCCGACGCGAATCTCGTTTTCAAGACCAGCGCGGACCCATTCGTCGGCAAACTCTCTTACTTCCGCGTGTACGGAAAACCGTTCGTCGCTAACTCCGAGCACTGGAACGCAAACCAGGAAGAGCCCGAGCGCGTTGGACAGGCGTACGTGCCCAGAGGCAAAGAACAGGAGACGGTGGACGAGGTCGTTACCGGCGACATCGGCGTCGTCTCCAGGCTCAACGTGACCCATACCGGCGACACTCTCTCCAACCGGGCAAACCCGGTGACGCTCGAGGGTCTCGACATGCCTGAGCCGTTTTACGGACTCGCTGTAGAGGCGAAGACCCAGGCCGACCTCGACAAGATGTCGGATGCCCTTGCCAGGCTCGGAGAAGAAGACCCGAGCCTGCGGATCGCCCGCGATCCCGACACGGCGCAGACCATCATCCGCGGCCTCGGGGACGTACATGTGGAGGTCGGCGTCGAGCGCGTCCAACGCAAGTTCGGCGTGGAGCTTGAGACCTCGCTCCCGAAGATCCATTACATGGAGACCATCGGCTCCTCGGCGCGGGCGGAGTATCGCCACAAAAAGCAGTCCGGTGGTCACGGCCAGTACGGTCACGTGGTTGTGGAGTTGAACCCGCTGCCACGCGGCGAGGGATTTGCCTTCGACAGCAAGGTCGTAGGCGGGAATGTCCCGCGGGAGTACATCCCCTCCGTCCAGAAAGGCGTCGTAAAGTCCATGGAGGAGGGTCCGGTGGCGGGCTTCCCCGTCGTGGACGTCGGGGTCACGCTCGTGGATGGCAGCAGCCACTCGGTGGACTCGTCCGGCATGGCGTTTGAGATCGCCGGCGGCTTTGCGCTACGGCAGGGTATTCCGCTGGCCCGGCCAGTGCTCCTTGAGCCGGTCATGCACCTGAGGATTATGACGCCGGACGAACTAACCGGCTACATCATCAGCGACCTGAACACAAAACGGGCGCAGATACTTGGCATGAACCCGGCCGCACTCGGTTTCACGGTGATCGAAGCCGACGCGCCGCTATCGACCGTCCAGCGCTACACCACGGACCTGAGGGCGATCACGCAGGGACGGGCATCGTACGAAGCCAGGTTCATCCGGTACGGCGAGGTCCCCCAACAGGAGATGGATCGGGTGGTCGAGCAGTACAAAAAAGTGGAGGCTGCGGCGACCTGATAGTTGGTCGGCAGTCGACCGACCAACGTGAATCAAGACGACGAACTCCTTTTCCTGGTGCGGACCGGAGGGGAGGATAGGTTGCCCCGGCGCAGAATGGCGGCGCGGGCTGATTACGCACAACTCCGCGTGCGAACCCAAAGCTAACCGTCGTAACGTCGGATCGCCGTCCGGATAGCTTTGGCGCCGAACTCCAACGCATCGACCGGTATGCGCTCGTTTCCGGCGTGGAACAACGCCGTGAAGTCGATGCCCTGCGGAAGATTCATCGGCAAGAAGCCGTACGTCTGGATGCCGAGGCGCGAGAAGAACCGCGCGTCCGTGGTCCCCGGAATCAGCGTCGGCAAGGCGATCGAGCCGGGGTCGGCCTCCTCGACTACCGACGCCAGTGTCTTGAACATACCCATGTCCGGATCGGCCGGTCCCGCGTCGTAGTAAAGGACCTCGATATCCGGCGCGCCCGGCCCGTCGCACAGATCGCCGAGCACCGATTTGAGCTCGCCGACAAGGTCGTCCGGGGTGAACCCCGGAAGGATTCGGCCGTCAAGGTGGAGGCTGACCTCGCCGGGTGTGACGTTGGGCCACGACCCTCCCGCCACCACCGTCGGGGCGACCGTGTTGTGAAGCATCGTGTCGAAAACGGCCCCACGCTCGCCGATTCTCCCGAGCGCCCAGTTAGTCAACCGCGGGCGCAACAGCATCCTGATGAACAAACTCTTCGGGAAGGGAATCGTACGAGCGAGCGCCGATAACGACTCCCTCACCGCGGGCACGACGTGGACCGGCAGTCTCCGAGACTCGATCCGTCGGACAGCTTCGGCCATGTGTGCCATCGCCCCGCCGCGTTGCGCCAGCGAGCCGTGTCCCGACGGTCCTCGAAACGTAAGTGTCAGCAGACATGACTGCTTCTCGGCGACCATAATCGGATAAATACGCAGACCGGACACATCGGTCGCAAACCCTCCAACCTCGCCCAGTGCGAAGCGGACGCCCGCAAATTCTGAGGCGTGCCCCTCGACAAGAAACCGGGAACCTGCGTCGCCCCCGGCCTCTTCGTCCGACACCGCGGCGAAGATCACGTCGCCGGCCGGGCTCTCGCCCTCAGCTTCCATGCTCAGCAGGGCCGATGCCATCATCGCCAGCCCGCCTTTCATGTCGATCGCTCCCCGTCCCCAGACGAAGCCGTCGGCAACGTCGCCGGAGAATGGCGGGTGATCCCAAACCTGGCCATCGGTCGGAACAACGTCGACGTGGCCGTACAGCAGTAGCGGTGCGCCACTCCCACCCGGCAACCGCGCCAGCAGGTTTGGGCGCTCCGGGTCACGGGCGAGGATCTTTGTATTAAACCCTCGGCCCTTGAAAAGACCTTCGAGATACTCGATGCAGGCGCGCTCGTTGCCGGGCGGGTTTGTCGTGTCGAACCTGATCAACCGCTGAAGGATTTCGAGCGGTCCGGGCGGCGGATCAATCATCGGCATCGATACACGTTAGCCGTTACCCAATCCCGAGGTCAGGTAACCCGGCGGATTTCGTCCGAGATCACATATGCGATGAGCGGCGGAATGGCCATACCGCTCCCGCCAACGATGAGCGCTATCTCGTTGCTGGTCGCCTCCGCAATCACGCCGCCGAGCAGGAAGCCCACCGCGAAAAGCTGCATCGTGATCCCGAACAGGCTCATCACACGTCCCCGCATCTCGTCAGGCGTGTGGGTCTGGACAAGGACGCTAATGGTGATGACGTACGCCAGCCCGAAAACGCCCATCAGGCCGAGGAGGAATAGCGACAGGTAGTAATCCCTTGAGAACGCGAACACGATCATCGCGACCCCGAATAGCGACGCCGATCCGACCATCAAGAGTCCCTTACGGGTCCTGTCGCCGCTAACGACGAGCACGAGTGTCCCCGCAGCGCCGCCAAGGCCAAACGCCGCCATCATGAAGCCAAAGCCGCGTCCGCCAACATCCAGCACGTCTGCTGCGTATACCGGGATCAGAGGGATGATGAAGCCCGCAAATATGGCGAACAGGTTGAGGGACATCAGTACGCGTATGACGGGGTCAGTTCGGGCGAAGGTCAGCCCGTCCTTGATGTCCTGCCAGGCTGACTTGGAGGAGTCGCCGCGAGCGACCGTCCGGTTTTTCACGAGCGCGAGAAGAACCAGCCCCACGATGCCCATGACGCCAACGAGAAAGTAGACGGAGCTCACCCCGGTGAAGCCGATCATCACCCCGGCAACGCCCGGTCCGACGATGAGGCCGATCATCCCCGTCGACTGCATCAACGACGTTGCGCTCATCAACCGATCCCGGCCGACCACCTCGATGACGAAACTCTGATTCGCTGGCATGCCGAACGCGACGACGCTGCCCTGCGCGAGCGCCAGGATCAGGAGTATCCAGACAGTAATCAGGTCCGCTGCGATCAGGTATCCGGTGATAAAGGAGAGCACCACTATCGCCGCCCTGACCACGAGCAGGATGTCCCGCTTCGGGAACTTGTCGGCGGCAAGCCCACCTACGAGCGAAAGCGCTATCACTGCGAACGCCGGGACCCCGTTCACCGCCCCGACCCATGCCTGAGACCCGGTCAGCTCGTACGAAAGCCACGACTGCGCAGCGGCCCGCGCCTCGAATCCGAAAATCATAAAGATGCTGGCGAAGGCCATCCACCGGAAGTCGGGGATCCGCAGCACGTCCATGACGCCGTGACGCGTGTCCACAACCGCAGCCGTATCTTCCGCAGGCGCAATTCGGGCGGTATCTTGTTCGGTCCTCGTGGCGGCCATCAGTTGTGCCGGCCTCGTGCAAGGAGATCAGTGTTGCTAGATTTCGGTGAGTCGACCGCTGCGATCCGTCGCATCAAACGGCCGCCGAAGCGTAACCATTGAGCGGAATCATGCTCTTCGCAAGGGACAAAAAACCTCACGCAGCCCCGATAATCGTCGTTACGGGTCCACGATACTCCTCCAGATGGGCGCTTGACCCGACCCATCCGATAACGAGCCCAGGAGCCAGCGTGTCCAGATTATTCAGGCGCAACCGGATTGTCGGCATCATTGCCGGCCTGGCGATACTCGTGATCGCGTGCAATGGCGTCGGCGATCTGCCTCCGACGCGCGACCCCGCGTTGCCGCCGCACATCCCGGACGCGGCCAACGGCGAGCGACTATTTGTAAGCGAAAGTTGTTCGGCCTGTCACTCGACCGGGAGCCGCCGCATCACTGGTCCCGGTCTCGCGGGAATCGGCGCTTCGGCGGCAACCCGCGACGCGGCGCTCACCACCGATCAGTACATCGAACAGGCGATCAGAAACCCCGGCGCCTTCGTCGTGGGCGGCTTCAACAATCTGATGCCTCGCGCGTACGCCAATCTGCCACAGGACGATGTGGACGACCTGATCGCCTACCTGAAGACGCTGCAGTAGCGATCGGGCGGCAACGCCATCGTAGGGGCGTATGGCATACGCCCGAGGGTGGGCGGTCCAAGACCGCGCCACCCCGCGTCGAAGATTGTGGGAGTCGCGGTCAAAACCCTTCGACTACGAGGCTGCCTCACAAGCCGCTGTCTGGCGCGTTCCCGCGTTGAGAACTACCCCCTCATGCATCCCTCGGAGAGACGATTTCAGAGCCTCTTCGTAGGGACGAATTAGCCGCCCTTTCCGGCACCGTCGATAGACTCCGGGCCCGACCACCCGAGCCGGGCCGGTAGTCAGCGGCCCCTACAATGCGCTGGCCGGCGGAAGTCGTTCGCGCATTCCGGCACCTGACTTTTGAGACGCCCTCCTTTGGTCGGAATGACGTTGGCCGGGCGCCGATGCGAGGTGTCAGCCTCCTTACAGTCGCGACCGGTCACGTCAGTATTTTCGTATTCGGTCATCGCCCATCCGGACGCTATTTATGGGCTGCCCCGAATTTGGAGCGCCGTCTCAGACCGGCGGATGCAGGTTATGGAAATCAGTCGCCCGCTCGAACGCGTGTCCCGCCTGGACCAGTAACTGCTCCGACAGGTGATGGCCGACGAACTGGAGGCTGAAAGGAAGGCCGTCCCCGTTCAGGCCACATGGGAGCGAGATAGTCGGCAGCCCAGCGTAGTCCGCTGGAACGGTGAATCGGAAAAACATCCACGGATCGAGCTCTTGCTGAATGTCCCCGTACATGTCATCAGGGGTGACCGGGTAGGCAACGCCGCCCGAAGATGGGCAGGCGAGAAGATCGATCCCTCGCATCGTGAGGCGAAGGTCTCCGACGCAGGCTGACCAGAGCACATCGGCGCGAGCATAGTCGGCGGCCGTGTGTGACGTCCCTCTGGTGAGCCACTCACGGAACCAGGGTCCGTACTCCCCCGAACGCGAAGGGAACGTTTCGGCATGCGCAGCAGCGGCTTCAGCCGAACAGATCACTTCCCACGCAGCGAGGTACTCACGCAGTCGAGCGGGCATCCTCACGGGGACGATCTCAGCGCCCAGCCGTTCCATGACGTGCACGCCTTCCGCGACGGCATCGGCCAGGTCCGGTTCCACATCCTCGGAGGCGTACGTCTCGTCGAACCCGATCTTCAGCCCCTGCACACCGGCGTCGAGGCTCGCTGCCATATCCGGGACGGGGTTCGGAAGCGTGGTCGGATCGTTTGGGTCTAGTCCGGCGATGGCCTCGAGGATGAATCCGGCGTCTGCCGATGATCGCGTCATCGGGCCTATGTGGTCCAACGATTCCGCCAGGGCCATCACGCCGTAGCGGCTGACGCGGCCCCATGTCGGCTTGAGGCCGACGGTCCCGCATGCTGCCGAGGGGAACCGGATGGAGCCTCCCGTGTCGCTGCCGAGCGTGCCGAACGCCAGGCCGGCCGCGGCGGCGCATCCAGATCCGCTGGACGACGCCCCGGACCAGTGGCTCTCCTTCCACGGGTTCTCGGGGACGTCCAACTTCGGGTTGTAACCCGCCATCGCTCCTTCGGTCAGGTTGAGCTTGCCGAGGAGGACGGCGCCCGCGTCGTTAAGTCTGGTAACAACCGTTGAATCGAAGTCCGGAACGTTATCGGCGAAGACGGCGCTGACGCCCATAGTCCGAACGCCGATCGTGTTGCAAAGGTCTTTGACCGCCA
>JAQBUX010000145.1 GCA_027623795.1 Chloroflexota bacterium | reverse complement strand
GAGCAGCTCGCAACAGCCTGATCTCTCTATTACCGAAACCGTCCCACTATGCTGAAGTCCAACAGACCACGGCGATATCCGGGGTTATCTCGTCGATCCGACCGAGCGCCTCCTGGGGCGAGCTGGCCGAGCCGATGACCGACATCGATGCGGACGCCTTGAGTTGCGCCCGGGCGACCGACCAGTAGGCTGATGACGGGTCTCTGAACGTCTCGTCGACGATGAATAGGCGAATCGGGTTCAAAATCCTGCTCCGGCCACGACTCGCGAGAATCCGAGATCGTTTCGTCAAGGGTCGATAGGACCAGTCTGGCCACGCCTCTGTTGTGACCCGGTGGCCCAAAGGTGTGCGGTCGGTGTGCTCAGGCAGCAATCACGTTTGTCGCGCGAGCGGGCCGTTCCTGGTCGGCGCTTGTCTGCCCCGTTCGCTGGCCTGGGCGCCTGCGCCTCCCACTGTTCACCCGCCGTTCCTACCTGGGTGGGGGGGGATTACGGGCAGGACCTGGCGTGGCCTGCTCCGCCCGAGGACGGATACCAATTCGCCTCTACACGGATCACGCCAGCGGATGTGTTGCCGGTTGGTCAAGCCGGCGTAGTGGCGGGGCTTGCCCCGCCCTTCGAGAGCCTCAGGGCACGGGGCGTATTGCCATACGCCCCCAAAGATCGTTTGCATGGCCCGGTCGTGTGGGCGCGTGACACCGTGTCGCCCTCCAGTTGTTGGGACACGCGCCTGGCGCGCGTGCCCGCGTGTCGGAGAACACGGGCGTGCCCCCCGGGGATCCACCCGTGGCGATTTCCATGGGTCGCAATTGGTGATCGACACGATGTCGAACGTCTCGGCTCGGGTGGAAAGTGTTCCGGCGCCCCGACCAATAATTACCGGTCAGGCAGGTGACTGCACGGAAGACGTGCAGAGGGATCGTCACACCGAACACACACGTCGCCGCAACTCCGGACCCTCCGGCTCGGCGTCATCATTCGGTCCATGTCAAATGCACCAAGCAATGGGAGAACTAAAAGAATGTTTGCAACTCGCAGCGCCGCCAACCGCAGGCAGGGCGGCTTCACACTGGTGGAGCTGTTGGTCGTGATCGGGATTCTCGCAGCCCTGGCCGCGGTCGTAATTCCAAACGTTGGCCGATTCGCCGGTTCCGGTGACACGGCAGCGAACTCGACCGAAGCCGACGTCGTACAGGCCGCCATGGACCTCTTCATGGCGGACACCGCCGCTCTCGCCGTTACGGCGAACGCAGTCGCCACCGCTGACTTCCTGGCGTCCAACCCGGTCCTGGCGCCGGCCTACATCCGACAGAGCCCGACCAAGTGCACCTACACGTGGACCGTTGACGGAACCATCGCGCAAGTCGCTTGTCCGTGATCCCTGTTTGAGGATACGCGTTCTCTGACCAGCGCCGCCGGGCTATTGAAGTCCGGCGGCGCTTCGCGTTAGAGGCACACGGTTCCCGCCGGTCAACGAGTGTGTGTGTCTACTCATACGCGCGGCGGCGTAACACGATTTTCGGTCATGCGGCCCGCTGATACCGTGATCTGAAGGCCGACGATTTCTGACTCATCAGCCGCGGGAGACTCGACAGGAATGCCACTTCGTGAAGCCGCAGGTCCGCCAGGCGGCGGCGCCAGCGCTACGCTCACAGGGACAAGGGTGCTCGTCGTCGAGGACGATCCCGGATTCCGTATCGCCATCGAAGCTGCGCTCGAAGACGCCGGTTGCGAGTTGATGATCATTGACGACGGCAACGAGGCGCTGCGCGGGTTGTACTCGTTCAGGCCGGACCTGGCGTTGCTCGACATACGGCTGCCCGGCATGAACGGCCTGGACCTGTGCGAGCGCATTAGGACCATGTCAGAAGTACCGATCATCATCTTTAGCGCCCTCCACGACACGGGCGAGAAGTTGATCGCTTTCGAGCGCGGCGCTGACGACTACGTCGTGAAGGACACTCCCATGGAGGAGCTGACGGCGCGCATCGCGCTCGCACTTCGCCACGCCGGGGCGTCGTCCAGCTCGCCCGAGGTTGAAGAGAGTTACGCCGATAGTTGTGTGGAGATCGACTTCACCCGTTATGCGGTCCGGGTACGCGGAGAAGCGGTGGACCTGACTCCCACGGAATACAAGATTCTCACGCTGCTCGTGAAGCGCGAGGGGCAACCGGTGCCGCCCCAGCAGCTACTGCGACGGGTCTGGGGGCCCGAGTACGACAGCGAAGACCTCGTGAAATGGCACGTCGGGCACCTGCGTCGCAAGATTGAACTGAACCCGGAACGTCCGACTCTCGTCGTGACACGGCGCGGTTTCGGATACGTCTACGCAACGCCCGCAGCGTAGGCCTCGCTTCCCTCACATGCCGACCGTACTGGTCGTTACCGCACTCGGCCTCCTGGTGGGAGCGCTCTCCAACGTCGCTATCGAGCGAACACCTCCCGTTGAAGGCCTGGTGCCGCCTTCGTTCCGGCACGGAGTGCCTCTCCTTGTGCAGGCCCGTCGCATTGCCGTCGCTGCGATCGCCGCTCTTCTGTTCGGGCTGGCGTGGTCCAGATTTGGCGACAGCCCCGCGGAGTTTGCCGCCGTCGCTGCTTTCGCCACCGTATTTCTCGTGCTTGCGTTCGTCGATCTCGAAACGCTTTACCTGCCGGATGTCATCATCTATCCGGCGTTCATCGTGGCGATAGCCGTTCTCCCGTTCCGTCCAGATCTTGCGATCTGGGAGGGTCTGGTCGGCGCCGCGGTCGGGCTCGCGGTGTTCTTTCCGTTCGCCTGGATCGGCGACCGGTTGGGCCGCGATGTTATGGGCTGGGGTGACGTCAAGTTCACAGCCCTGATCGGCGCCGTTCTCGGGATCCAGCTTCTACTCGTGGGCGTGTACCTTGGCGTTCTCATGGGCGGCGTCGTCGCCATTATTACGCTCATGGCCCGTGGATTCGGCGCCCGTCAGACGCTTATCCCGTATGGCCCGAGTCTTGCCGTCGGCGGGTTGATATCCCTATACGCCGGGAGCGCGATCGCGGACTGGGCTTCCCGCACGCTCTAATCGGAGAAGTAAGCGGGAAGCAGCTTCCTCCCTCTCCTAAGGAGGAGAGCCAGCCCTGAGCTTGACGAAGGGTTCGGAGGTGGGTCGCGACGCCTTCGGTTCATGCTCGAAGCAACCACCCCCGAACCCCCTCCGGAATCAGGAATGGGTCATCTTGGCCTCGCCCGATCCCAGCGCGTTTCGCCCGGCCCTCTGGCACAATGGCGGTAATCGGTACGCCAGCACACAGGAGCATCGGATGTCGCTCGACCAGGCACCCCCCCTCAAGGCGCTAGACGCGCCGATCACCTTCACCGTCTGGTACGACTACATCTGACCGTGGTGTTACATCGGGCTGGCACGGCTCGACAAACTGGCGGCCGAGTTCGACATCGAGTTCGATTTTCGGGCTTTCATGCTCCACCCTGAGATTCCGCCGGAGGGCAAGGTTCGCGATCGCCGTCCCGGCGAGCCCGAAGAGGGACTCAGCCCTCGAATCGCACAGCTCGCAGAGGAAGAGGGCATCGTAATGCGGCGGGCAAGCCTGACCCCGTACACGATCCACGCCCAGGCGATAACCGAGTACTCAAAGCAGTTCGGCAAGGCGGACGAGTTCCACCACGCCGCGTACAAAGCGCTCTGGGAAGACGGGGCCAATCTGGGTGATTTCGATGTCCTTGAGGGGATCGCGACCGGTGTCGGGCTGGACTGGGACGACGTCCTGCCAAGGTTGGAAACGCGGGAGTACGACCGGCTCATCCAGGATCAGTTCGACGAGGCGATTCAGCTCGGCGTGACCGGGGTGCCCGGATTCCTGATCGACGACCGGTTCTGGTTCACCGGCGCCCAGCCGATGGAGATGTTCCGTCTCGCAGCCCGGAAAGCGCTGGAGATAAGGGAACCGGAAAAACAAAAGGGCCTTGGGATCGGAATCGAGGCGGGCGAAGGCTAGCGGGAGTCTCACTAATCGCTGCTGCGAACAGGAGAGCGGACAGATTCAAGGACGAGATCCCAGAGGCGGCTGACTGAGGCCCTTTCCGGCTCGGTTGAGCGGCACCATGCCCAACCACGCCACCCTGGCCGGTAGTCAGCGGCCCCTACGATGTGATTGCGAGTGGAGGTCGTTTGTGCATCCCGGCTCCTGACCATTGAGACACCCTCCGCGATCGATCGCCGCATCGCTCCGTCGGCCTATTTGGCCGCCACACGTGCATGATTCAGTCTTTTCCGTATTGATACGCCATTCAGCCATGGAGAATCACGATGTCCGCCCGTCCGCCGCTAGAGGGAGTCAGGATCCTGGCCATCTCGCAGTTCGGAGCGGGTCCGTTCGGCACGACCGTGCTGGCGGACATGGGCGCAGAGGTGATCAAGATCGAAGACCCCGGCGCGGGGGGTGATGTCGCCCGGTATGTTCCGCCGTTCGAGATCGACCGCGATTCCCTGTATTTCCAGTCGTTCAACCGCGGCAAGAAGTCCATCACATTGGACCTGCGGACCGGGTCCGGGCGCGCCGTCCTTCACGACCTTGTCGGCGCATCTGACGGCGTCTACAACAACCTTCGCGGTGATCTCCCGGCAAAACTCGGACTGGACTACGAGGCTCTCGGGGTGATCAATGAGAAGGTCGTGTGCTGTTCGCTGTCGGGCTTCGGCTCGACCGGTCCAAGAGCATCCGAGCCGGGATACGACCACCTGATCCAGGCCTACGCCGGTTATATGTCAATCACCGGCGAGCCGGAGGCCCCGCCGGCCAAATGCGGCGTCTCCGTCATCGATTTCGCGGGCGGCTACGTATCGGTCCTGGGACTGATGATCGGCCTTTTTGACGCACAGCGTACGGGGATCGGTCGAAACGTGGACGTCTCGCTTCTCGATACGGGGATCGCCATGTTGTCCTACTTTGCGGCGTGGAACCTGAACCGTGAGTGGGAACCGGCGAGAACGCGAAACTCCAGCCACCAGACGCTGATCCCGTCCCAGAACTTCCGCACCCGTGACGGTTGGATCGTCGTGTTCTGCGCGAAGGAAAAGTTCTACGAAAACCTTGTCGGAGCGATGGGCCGCCCTGAGCTTGCCACCGATCCCCGATTCTCGAACTTCGCCGGTCGGTTGGAAAACCGGGACATTCTGATTCCCGAGCTAGAGAAGGAGTTCGCCCGCAGGGACACGTCGGACTGGCTCGACGATCTCCGCGGAACGGTTCCGTGCGCGCCCGTGAACTCCGTAGCCGACGCCCTGCAGGACCCGCAGGTGCTGGCACGTAAAATGATCCTCGAGGTTGAGCATCCCGAGTACGGCACGGTCCGGCAGGTTGCCTCGCCTATCAAGACCGATGGGGTGATTGAGCGCCCGGCGCCGGGACCGGCCCTTGGCCAGCACACGGATGAAGTGCTCTTAGACGTACTGGGTTATTCAAACGAGCGCGTATTAGCGCTGCGGTCAGAAGGCGCGTTTGGGGGGTAATAAAGCCGCGCCGATTCGACTACTCCTGCATCTGACCCTGTCAGAAGCGAGAAAACGAACCGACGGCGTCCCACCCCTTTGAGGACACTTCATTGCAGATCTTGATGACGGACGAGGCCAGAGATCACATCGTTGACATGGGACGGCCGATCGCACTCGATTACCTCGCCGCCGTTGGCTGAGGCGGCCATGCCAAGGTGGCGGTCGACACCTACGCCCGAAAAGCCAATCTGAAGTTCTATCAGCGCCTCCGTTATCAGGGCGCCGAGATTCTCATCGCGCGCAACTTGGCCTCGCAGGCCTCCGCCGTGAGCCTTGAGTTGAAGAAGTTCCTGATGTTCAAATGGCTCAAGGTCAACGCCCTGCTGTACGGCCACTCCACCTGAAGTAGCGCCCACTGAGCGGCCGTGCGCCGCAATGATCCGAGGGACGCCCCCCAGCGGAAATTGGGTTGACCTTCTGTCCTGAGCCCGTCGAAGGATGACAGGCGACTTCAGGTGGTGACGACATCGTAGGGGCGTATGGCAATACGCCCTCGGGAGGGATCTCCATTGTGGGACCGCGTCCGACGGCGATTTCTGAGACACACTCGACAATAAGCCCCGCGCCCGAGGTTCTCGAAGGGCGGACCAAGGCCCGCCCCTACAACTCCCGGGAAATCGTGACGGTACACGGCGTCGGCCCGGACAGCCGCAGCGCCGAGTCTGGCAGTCGGGCCAATTCGGACCGCACCCGCTCGCGCACGTCGTCCAGAGACGGCGCGGCGGCGATCGGGCTCCCGTTTCGCATCACATCGGCGAGCAACGGCAGCGCCCCGGCGTCCGGCGCCTCTGCACTCGCCGCTGTCAGATGGTCGCGCGTCAACCTCCCGTCCGGGTCGAAGGACCGCCACACCTGTTTCGCCCGGGGGTAGGTTCGTTTAGACGGGCTGAACTTGGCTACCGGCCTGCCGTCGTACATGACCTGCTTGTATGCGGCGTCCGACCACGGTGCATCCGCCGAAACTCCCGCCAACGTTCCGACCCCGTAAGCATCGACGGGCGCGCCCGCCAGCGAGAGGCGTTCGATAGAGAACTCGTCCAACCCGCCGCTGGCCACGATCTGCACATAAGGAAGCCCGGCGTGGTCCAGCATCCGCCGGGCGGTACGGGACAGGGCGTCCAGGTCGCCGCTATCCAGCCGTATCCCGACCAACTTGTGTCCCCCGTTTTCCAGCTCTCGAGCCACAGTGATCGCCGCTTCGACGCCCTTAGCGGTGTCGTAGGTGTCGACGAGCAATGTGGACGAATCCGGGAACACGTTAGCGTAGGCCCGAAACGCGTCCAGATCGGTCTCGAAGCTCGTGATGAACGAGTGCGCCATCGTCCCGACGCCCGGGATGCCGTAGCGAGCGCTCGCCCTCACGTTGCTGGTGCCGCCAAACCCACCGATGTAACTGGCTCGTGCAAACTTGTCCGCGGCGTCTGTGCCGTGGGTTCGACGGGCTGCAA
>JAQBUX010000144.1 GCA_027623795.1 Chloroflexota bacterium | reverse complement strand
CTCCCTCGCCAAGATCCTGGGCGGCGGTCTGCCGGGCGGCGCCGTCGCCGGAAAAGCGGACATTTTGAACACAATCGAGCGCGGCCAGATGCTGCACCAGGGCACCTTCAACGGTAATCCCCTGTCCGCAGTCGCCGGGATAGCTGCGCTCGAGCTGGTCGCCACCGGCGACGTCAACGAGAAGGCGGACGCCGTTGGGACGAAACTCAAGGCCGGTCTGAACGAAGTGTTCGGCCGGATCGAAATCCCCGGCCACGCGTACGGAATCGGCTCGATGATCCACACGCGGATCGGCGTCGACGCCGAGGTCGACGAGTGGGGGATCATCCAGGGCTCGCCGTCCGGAACACCGATCAGCTCAGACGCCGATCACGAGTTCAAGATGGCGATGTTCAACAACGGCGTCGATAACGGCCGCAGGTTCCTGACGATGGCGGCGCACACGGATGACGACATAGCGAGAACTCTTGAGGCGTTCGAGACGTCCCTCAAGCAGGTCCGCGGCCAGGGCATGATCTAGGCCGCCTCCGGAAGGTGTGTGAGCAACCCAATCTTGTTGAACGCCGGCGACCGTGGATCAAAGGAGCGCAACATCGAATGACCGAGCCAGTAGAGGGTTACGATCTGGCAGTGATCGGGGCCGGCGCCGGTGGGCTGACGGCGGCGATGTACGGGGCGCGTCTCGGGCTCAAAACGGTCGTGCTTGAAGGCATGATGCCGGGCGGACAGGTGATCAACGCCGAGAAGATCGAAAACTTCCCCGGCTTCCCGGACGGCCTGCTAGGCGCCGATCTTGCGCCGCTCATCGAACGCCAGGCTTCCGACGCGGGCGCCGAGGTTCGGATGTTCACCGAGGTCGAGTCGATCGAATCGGACGAGCCATATCTTTCAGTAAATACGCCGGAGGGCCGGGTCCGTGCCAGGGCGGTGATCGTCGCAACCGGGTCTGATTTCGCCAGTCTTGGCGTGGACGGCGAGGAGACTTTCAGGGGTCGCGGCGTTTCCAACTGCGCCACCTGCGACGGAGCGTTCTTCATGAACGAGACGGTGGCGTTGGTCGGCGGCGGCGATAGCGCTATGGACGAGGCGCTAACGATGGCCGGGTTCGCTTCACGGGTCATCATGCTGGTCCGGGGCGACAATTTAACCGGGCAGGCGCTCCTTCGGGAACGTGTCCAGGAGAACACAAAGATCGAGGTCCGGTACGGCATGACAGTCACCGCCATCACGGGCGGCGATTCCGGCGTGACCGGCGTCCGGGTTCTGGACTCAAACTCGGGCGAAGAGTCAGATCTTGACGTCACCGGCGTTTTCATATTCGTCGGGACCACACCGAGATCATCGTACCTGTCGGGATTTGTGGACCTGGATGGCGGCGGGCACGTCGAGACTGACATGTGGATGAGCACAGAGACACCGGGCCTGTTCGCGGTCGGAGACATACGATCGGGCTCCGCGCGCCAATTGGTCACATCGGCGGGCGACGGCGCGACCGCGGCGATTGCGGCCCACCGCTACATCGAATCAAGATCCTGGCCTGAATAGCCTGAATTGGCCGCAGTATCCCCACTTGAAGACAAGTGCGAGGACCGGCTCAATGCCCGAGCACGACCAAAATCTTGCCGAGCTAGGCGACGCCCTGCAGGCCGATCTGCGCGACGCGACCGGACGTGAAGGCCTGCGCATCGCGGGAACACCGCGCCGTCTGACCGGCGGATTCGACACCGACACCTACGCTTTTGACATCGAGGCTGCGCCCGAGGCGGAGCGCGAGAAGCTGGTGTTGCGCCACTACCGGGAAGCCGCAGGATCAGATCGGCCGCTGTTTGAGTCGACTGTCCAGAATGCGGCGGCCCGAAGCGGCCAACCGGTTCCGGAGGCGCCGTACGACACCACGGGGCGTTCCTTGATTGGACGCGCCTACATGGTGATGCGGCTAATGCCCGGTATGTCGTTGCTGGAAATCTTGATGGCCGACCCGATGGGCAAGGCCGAAATGGCCTCGACACTCCTCGGCACGACGCAAGCAAGAATCCACGACCTGGACCCCGGTGGCCTGACCCGTGCCCTGAACGCAGCAAATATCGATACACACCGTTCAGACTGCACGACGATCTTTCACGCCTCGCGACCGCTACTGGGGACGGCGTAATCGCCTCACTCGCGGGCTGGCTGACCGACAACAAACCCGTCCTGACTGAGCAGTTATCCGTTTGTCACGGCGATTTTCATCCCGCGAATATCCTCGTCGAGGACAGCCGGGTTACCGGAGTCATCGACTGGGGGAACTTCTTCATTGGACCCGCCGAGTACGACGTTGCGGTCACCAGATTTCTGCTTTCGGTGGGTCCGGTCGAGGAAACCGCAATTCCGAGGGAAATGATCGAAGCGCTGTTGCGACAATTCGTGGTTTCGCACAACAGCGCGTACGGCGCCCTGCGCGAGGTTGACGAGAGCCTGATCGACTACTTCACGGTGCTTCGTATTGCTCACGCTATCGCGAAGGTTCTGGCGGCGAAGCATGCCACCGACATTCCCGGAATCGCCCACGAAGGGTATGCATGGGGGCATCCCCTGACTTACGAACTGATCCGCGGGCGGATAAACCAGGTTACGGGGATCGATTGCGGACCGCTGCCGGCCTCGTGAAGGAGTCCTGACCTCAAGAACGATTAGTCGGCGTCCACACGAGTTGCGTCCGCCCGGTCAGACATACCCGTAAACTGCAACCCCAGAGCGTCGGCCAGCCCTTCCGCCAGCAGCTCCGCCACGACCCTGACCGGCGGCGCCGCGCCCTGCTCCGACTCGATCGATGTCACGTCCAACCCGGCCATCCCGCACGGCACTATGTGGCCGAACATGGACAACTCTGGAGACACGTTTAGCGCCAATCCATGCATCGCCACTCCGCGACTGATGCGAACACCGATGGCGGCAATTTTTCGCCCCGCCGGGCTGTTGCCCGTGCCCGGGTCAGCGCCGTCACCACCAACCCAGACGCCGGTGCGGCCCGATACCCGGTGAGCGTCCACCAGGTATACCGCCAACGTATCGACGATCGCCCGTTCAAGCGTGGCGACGTAGCTCACAGGCCCAAGACCCAGAGCGCGCAGATCGACTATCGGATACGCGACGAGCTGACCCGGCCCGTGGTAGGTCGCCTCTCCACCGCGGTCCGTCTCCGCGACCTCCACCCCGGCGGCGGAAAGCGCAGCGTCGTCTGACAGGATGTGGGACTCCAACGCCCTCCGGCCGAGCGTGATGACGTGCGGATGCTCAAGAAGAAGAAGCGTGTCCGGGATATCGCCGGAAACCCGCGCCGCGTGTAACTCCCGTTGATGCGCGAGCGCCTCGACGTATGGCGCCGTCCCGAGCCACCGGGCTGACATCGGCGCAGTCACTGCAAGGCCAGCCTCTGACAGGCCGGCTTCAGTCGAGCTCCGAGTCAACGGACCATGACTCCAGATAGCGCTTGAAGTCCTGCATGAAGCTGGCAGATTCTGCGCCGTCGATGATCCGGTGATCGAACGACATGCACACGTTCATCATCGAGCGTATGGCGATGACGTCTCCAGCCGGGCCGCTCAGCACAACGGGGCGCTTGACTATCGCCTCCGTGGTCACGATCGCGGCCTGCGGATGGTTGATGATCGCCCCGCCCCAGACAGAGCCGAGCGTTCCCGTGTTGTTCAGGGTGAAGGTCCCGCCCTGCACGTCTGGCAAGGCGAGGGAACCGGATCTGGCCCGCTCGACCAGCGGCGCGATCCGTCGGGCAAGTCCGGAGATGCCCTCGCGATCTGCGTCGTGGATCACGGGCACGACCAGACCGTCGGGCGCGGCGACCGCCAGGCCGAGGTTCACCCGGCCTTTGAGTCTGATCGTTCCGTCTTCCCAGGTCGAGTTGACCAGCGGGTTCTCGCGTAGCGCCCGGGCTACCGAATACGCGGTGAACGCGAGGAATGTCAGATCGACGCCGTGTCGCTCACGGAAAAGTTGTCGCTGTGCTGAACGACATGCGACAAGCCCGGTCACGTCCACCTCTACGGTGCTCCAGGCGTGGGGTATCTCGCTCACGCTCCGCACCATGTGGTCGGCGATCATTCGCCTGATCGGGGACGGCTGCACGAGTCGGTCTTCACCGATCGGTTGTTCGGTTAGCGGTTGCGCTGCAGATGGACCTGCTGCGATCGCCGCCTCTACATCCTTCCGGGTTACACGACCGTCGCGACCGGTGCCCGTCAGGGTTTCGAGGTCCACTCCATTGGCCGCAGCAAGCCGTGAAACGACCGGCGAGTAACCACGGCGAGGCACGCCCTGCCCCGGCATGCGCGGCGCTGCCGGTGCGGCGTCGACAGGCGGCCGAGGCCGGTCCTCGAGGGCTGTGTCCCGGAAGGTGCCGCCGGTTGGGCCGACGTTCGCTCCCTGAATCAGTGTTCCGATTCGACCCGCGGGTGGCGCCTGTGACGGGGCCGTAGTTTTATCAGGATGAGACGTCGTGGTGGCGGCGACGGCGGCGTCAACCTCCATCTCGGCGATCGTGGCGCCCATGGCGACCGTCTCGCCTTCTTCGGCGACGATCGACTTCAGCGTCCCCGAATGTGGCGCAGGGAACTCCATGCTGACCTTGTCGGTCACGATTTCGACAAGTGGGTCGAACTTCTCGACGATGTCGCCCGGCTGCTTCAACCATTTGCCGATGACGGCTTCAGTCACCGACTCACCGACGTGTGGAAGCTCGATTCCGATGATCGACATCAGTACGCCGCCAGGTCCCTTATCGCCGCAGCTATCTTCTCCGGCGATGGCATGAACTGCGCTTCCAGCAGCGGTGAGAACGGCATGGCCGGAACTTCGGGTCCGGCGACGCGAACCACCGGCGCGTCCAGGTCCTCAAACGCGTACTCGGCGATGACCGCTGCGATCTCTCCCCCAAGTCCACCGGCCTTGGTGTCCTCGTGCACGACCATCGCCTTGCCGGTCTTTCGGACCGATGTCAGGACGGTGTCGGTATCGAGCGGCCGGAGGGTCCGCAGATCAACGACCTCCACATCGATGCCCTCCCCGGCGAGCGTCGCCGCCGCCTCAAGGCAGTAGTGGAGGACGAGGCCATAGCTCACAACGGTGACATCGGAACCGGGCCGCTTCACCTCTGCTACTCCGATCGGCACGGTGTACTCGCCGTCAGGAACGTCGCCCTTAACAAGCCGATACGTGCGTTTGTGCTCGAAGAAGATAACCGGGTCGTCATCTCGGATGGCGGACTTCAATAACCCTTTCGCGTCGTACGGCGTCGCGGGGGCCACCACCTTAAGACCGGGCTGGTGGGCGAACGCGACCTCGACGGACTGTGAATGGAACAGTCCACCACGAACGCCGCCGCCGTATGGCACGCGAAGGACGAGCGGCGCGGTTCGCCGTCCCTGAGTCCCGTAGCGGACGCGCGACGCCTCTCCGATGATCTGGTTCACGGCCGGCCAGATGAAATCTCCGAACTCGATCTCGGCGATCGGACGCATGCCGTTCACCGCCGCGCCGAGCGCGATTCCACCTATCGCTGCCTCGGCGAGCGGAGTGTCGATTACACGGTCCTCGCCGAACTTCTCAAGGAATCCCTCGGTGGCAAGGAACACGCCGCCCCGCGCTCCGATGTCCTCGCCCAGCGTGAATACGGTGGGATCGCGCTCCATCTCTTCCCACATTGCTGCTCGTACGGCCTCGATCAGGGTTATCTCGGCCATCAGGACTGGTCCCCCGGGGAGCCGGGCGCGTACACCTGCTCGTAAAAGTCATGCGGCTCGGGGAACGGCGCATTTTCCGCGTCTTCAGTGGCCTGGTTCACGGTCTTCTGCGCCGACTCTTTGATCTCTTGATCCAGTGCGTCATCGAGAATGCCACTGGCGCGCAAAAGTTTTTCGGTAGCCGGAATCGGGTCGAGGTCGCGGATGCCCTCCAGGTCCTCGGCCGGCCGGTATCGGGTGTCGTCGTCGTCGCTCGTGTGGGGCAAGAATCGTTCGACGACCGCCTCGACAAGCGTCGGGCCGTCTCCCGAGAGCGCCCTGTTCGCCGCTGCGCCGACCGCCTCGTACACGGCGACGGGATCGAAGCCGTTTACCTCAATCCCGGGCATCCCGTACGCGGCCGCCCGTGACGAGATCGATTCGATATTCATCTGCCGTGAGAGGGGAACAGAGATGGCGTACTTGTTGTTCTCACAGAAAAAGATAACCGGCAGCCGGTGGATCGAGGCGAAGTTCATAGCCTCGTGCGTTTCGCCCATGCTCGACGCGCCATCGCCGAAATAGGCAACGGTCACGCGTTTCTCTCCTCGCATCTTGTCCGCGAGAGCGACTCCTACCGCCTGCGGGAGTTGCGTCGCAACGACGTTGGAGAACGACACGATGTCGCGACGTGAGCGGTCGAGCGCGCCATGCAGGGGGAACTGTCTGGCTCCTGAGAGCGGCTCTCCGTCCTTTGCCAGGAAACCCAGGAGCAACTCGAGTGGCGTAACACCCAGTGCGAGCATCGTCGTGAGCTCGCGGTAGTAGATGTAGAACCGATCTCGCTCCGGGTCCAACGCCCGGATCGCGCCGACTTGCGCCGCTTCATGGCCCTGCGCCGACGCAACGATGGCGGCCCTGCCCTGCCGATTCATCTGCCAGATCCGTTGATCGAGCGTTCGACTGAGTACCATTGTCCGGTACATATCAAGAAGGTCAGCGTCGTTCAGGGGCGGCGGGCCCGCGCCGTTTCCGGCGACGTTTGAAGTTGCGCCCTGGGTTTTGGAACTTTGTTCACCGAGCATATGCGAGCAATTATAGGGACGGTCCGGCCACAGGTCGCGCCACCAACGGGGCGGCTTGAGTATCTGCGGCCCTCCAATTCGGCTTTTGTCCGATCAGGAGAACTCTCAGCCAGTGCCTGACGCGATTCTCGGAACGATCTTTTTGACCGCCGCCTATTTTGTCGGAGCGATCCCTACCGCCCACCTGATCGCCTTGCGGGCAGGCGAAGACA
>JAQBUX010000143.1 GCA_027623795.1 Chloroflexota bacterium | reverse complement strand
ACCACCGGTTGTCCATCTGGCGCCGGGAACTCGGGTGCGTCAGGTCGTCACCTGCACCAGCCGGTAACCGATTCCCGGCTCCGTAATGATGTAACGCGGGCGGGACGGGTCTTCTTCCAGTTTGCGGCGGAGTTGCTTGACGAACGTCCGCAGGTACTCCGTCTCGTCGCCGTACTCTGGCCCCCACACCGCCTGCAGAAGCTCGCGATGGGTCAACACCTTGCCGGCGTTGGTCGCCAGCGTCCGTAGCAGGTCGTACTCGGTACGCGTGAGGCGCACCTCTTCTCCGCGGCGCTTAACGATGCGGGCGCTGAGGTCGACCTCGACGTACCCGGTCGTTACGACCGGCTCCTGGCTGGAGCCGTTGCCGGACAGACGATCCGCGCGTCGCAGGGCGGCTCGTATCCGGGCGGAAAGCTCGGCGCCGCCGAACGGCTTCGTCAGGTAGTCATCTGCGCCGAGGTCAAGCGCCCGGACTTTTTCGCGTTCCTGATCGGTTGCGGAGAGGATGATGACAGGGTCGGTGAAGAACTCCCGCAGCCGTTCAAGCGCCTCGAAGCCGTCCATGACCGGCATCGCGATGTCCAGGACGATCAGATTGGGACGGCCCAGGGAGGCCTGGTAAAGCGCCTCTTCGCCGTTGGACGCCAGAAGTACGTCAAAGCCCTCGGCGTTCAGTTGCCGCTCGACAAGACGACGCAGCTTGGGGTCATCGTCGACCACGAGGACGGATGGCTTTGCCCTACGCCGCTGCGTAGCGTCCATGTTCATTTAACGTGAACCCCGCCTGTCCAGTTGCATGGCATAAGTTTAACCATCTCCCTTAGCCTTCGGGTTGGACGGGTAGCGTGAAGGAGAAACACGATCCCGCTCCCGGCTCGCTCGATACGCTTATCTTGCCATCGTGCGCCTCGACGATAGCGGCACAGATTGCGAGGCCAAGCCCGGCCCCCATCCCGGCGCGCCGGCCGGCATCTGTCACCCGGAAGAACTTCTCAAAGATCTGCGTCTGCAGGTGCGGGGCGACACCAATCCCGGAGTCACTTACCGCGGTTTCCACCGAGTCGGATTCCTCGTGATGAATGGCGTGGACGCGGACCGGCCCGTCGGAGTACTTCAGGGCGTTTGAAATCAGGTTGTCCAGCACGCGTCCGATCTGCACCGGGTCCACATACATAAGCGGCAGATCAAGTGGAGCGTCCACCGCTATCTCACGTCCATCGCCAAGCCGGGAGCGTCTCGCCCTCCGCGCGGCGTCGGCAGCAAGGTCCGCCATGTGGGTCTCTTCAGGCTCTACCGGAACGGCGCCGGCCTCGATACGCGACATGTCGAGGAGATTCGAGACGAGCTCAGACAGCCGGTCGGACTCGTCGTCCACCGCTGCCAGCTCCTCCATAAGCAGACTGCTGCTCGTGCCGGACTCGCGGGCGTGCGCCATCGCCGCCGCCGCCAGGCCCTTAATCGCCGTCACGGGGCCGCGGAGGTCGTGGGTGATCATGGACAGGAAGTCCGCTTTCACTTCGTCGAGTTGTTTGAGACCCGTGATGTCCTGAAAAACTGCGATGCCCGCCGTAACGCGGCCGTCAGCAGCGAGCACCGGGGCGGCGCTCACAAGTGTCGGAACCCGTGAGCCGTCCTGCCGCTCGAATATGACTTGCATCTCGCGAATTACGGCGCCGGTTGAGATTGCGAGCTGAAGCGGGAGTTTGTTCGGCGCGATTCGCCCGCCGTCAGACCGGCGGTAAGTGACGATGTTTTCGTAAGTTTCCTGAGCCGAGCCGGGTTCGATCGGGCTTCCGGCGATCCGCTCTGCTTCTTCGGTCGCCAGTAACACCCGGCCGTCGGTGGCGTCGACGATGATCACCGCTGCTGCGGACACCTGGAGGATGCTCTCGAGGCGGGCGCGTGCCGTCTCAGCCGCATCCCTGAGCAAGGCCTCTTCCTCGTAAAGGCGAGAGTTCTCCATCGGCGCGCCGATCTGCCGTCCGATCATCTCAAGCACCGCAAGATCCCGATCGTCATAAGCCCTTACCCCCAGCGAGGCGAGGTCAAGCGTACCGATAGCTCGGTCGGCGACGATAATCGGCGCAGCAAGCGCGGACGCTTCAGATTCTCCCGGGTCAGGGAAGAGCGGCGCCTGGCAAGGAAAGTCCCGCAGCACCTGATCAGCCGTGGCTCCGATGAGGATCACCCCCGACCGGTTGCCAAGCATGTGCTCGGCCGCAGTACCGGCGACAGAACAGGTACCGAGCGGGGTCGGCTGATCGCCGGCCGGGCGGTCAGCGAACGTCTCCGTCAACGTCGTCCCCGCCGCGTCGACGGTACAAATAGAGATACGGTCGAAGGGTAGGAGCAACCCAACCTGTTCGGCGAAAAGCCCGAACACGTCCCTGACGTGGGGTGAAGAGGTCATGATTCTGGTGATCTCGGCCAGCCGTGCGCGATCTGAGGCCTCGCGCGACAGGGATTGGTTGGCCATCTCAAGTTGCAGAGTTCGTTCTTCAACCCGCGCTTCGAGTTCCATGTTGAGCGAACGAATCTGCTCCTCGGCCCGCTTCCGTTCGCTGATGTCACGTGCGATGCCCGTAAATAGACGGCCTGAACCGACGCGCGTCTCCGACACGGCGAGGTCGATCGGGAACTCTGTGCCATCTGCGCGCAGCCCCACGACCTCCCGGCCTACGCCGATGATCGAGGCCCGGCCGGTTTCCAGGTACCGCTGCACGTAGGAATCGTGTTCGGAGCTGTGGTCGGTCGGCATGAGCATCGAGATGTTCTTGCCGATCACCTGATCTGGACGATATCCGAAAATGCGTTCGACCGCAGGGTTCCCGGACAGCACGACCCCGCTCTCGTCGATGGTGATAACCGCGTCCACCATCGTTTGCAGTACGGCCGCGTATCGCGCCTCAGAGTCCGGCTGACTGCCGTCCTTCCGTTCGCGGTCGTCATTCATCAAGGTCATCCGAGTTCAAGGGATTGGGATCTTCGTGCCACTTTCAATCTCGCCCATCGGTAACACAGGGGCAACGCCGGGATCAGGTGACGAGGTCTCGGCGCTCAAAGATGCGTGTCGCCACGCCAAGCGCTACCGCCGTGATGCCCGCGTACACGACGATCGACATCGGATCGACATCGCCGGTATTCAGCAGCGGCAGACTCTCATAGTAGGCGAACGGGGATAGCTTCTCCAACCACGAGATCGAACCAAATGACGGCGCAAGTACGTTGAGGACGTACGTAATCACCGTGGCCAGGCCCGCAACCGCAGTGGCACGCGAGGTCCGTAGGTAGAACGCAGACCAGAGCACCGCAAAAGAGAACAGCGAGACAACTAACCCGAACGCGACGGCGTGCGCATAGAACAGATTCAACTCCCCGATCGACTCGCCGAGCAACGCTGCGCCAATCCAGAGCGATATCAGAGATACCAAATGGTCGTCGTCTTCCCCGAGCCGTTGGGGCCGAGGAATCCGAACACCTCCCCCCGGAAGACCCCCAGGTTGAGGTCGGCGACGGCGAGGACGTCGCCGTAGTACTTCGTCAGGGCGAAGGTCTTGATGGCAGCTTGATTCGTCGTCATCTGGCGCCGGCGTCGTCGTACCCCGTCCGAAGTCGTTCCCGGCAGCACACCTGTCGTCAAATGCGCCCGATGTTGGCTCCGGGCGCGGGCTTTAAATACCCGTCGTAGGTGGAATCACGAGCACCGGGACCCCGGACGACCGGACCACGCTGTCGGCGATGCTGCCGACGACCCATCGGGTGAGCCCCGACACCCCGCGCGTCGTCATGACCACTATCGAGTCGCTTGTATCCTGAGCGATCTGCGTTATCTCGGAACGCGGATGACCGTTGCTGACATGGGTCTCGATAATCCGTCCCCGCGCACGCAAACGAGTCGCAATCGTGCTGAGATACCGTTTGGCCTCTTTCTCGTCCTCCGCCGCGCTCTCAAACAGTCCGGCCGGCAGACCACCGTACGGGTCCCCGCCATACGTCGTGGGGAACGGTACGGCTCGCACGAGCGTGATAGGGATGTTCGCCGCTCTGGAGATGGACTCGACATGGGGGAGCGCCGTTTCTGCGAGTTCCGACCCGTCAAGCGGCGCGATTATCGACTGGGGCGTCCATCCGTCGGCGTTGTGCCCGCCGTCTGCCGGGACCACCATCACGGGGATCGGTGAAGAGTGGATTACGCGATCCGTGACCGAGCCAAGTAAACCGCGGACGAGGCCAGACCGGCCGCGTGAGGCCATGACTATCATTTGAGCGCCGCGGTCTCGGGCTGTCAGAACTATCTCGGATGCCGGGTCTGTGTTGACGACCGTCGCACAGGACGCGTGCACCCCGGTCTCTCTGAGATCTTTGGCCAGTTGCTCCAGATATGACGCGGCGGTGGATCGGGCGCTTTGCTCGCTGCCAGCGACGCCCTCCACCTCAGAGTCCGAAGATCCTGACCCCGCGGCGACGGACCTGGGCAACTTGACGGACTCGTGCAGGACGGTGACAAGAAGTAGCTCCGAGTTGAACATCCGACTCATCGCCGCAGCCGTCGCGACCGCGGATTTTGCGACGCCCGAACCGTCGAGTGGGAGTAATATCCGGCGATACTGTGTGTCCAAGCCGACCTCCTCGACGATCTAAATTACTGCTGCCCGACGCGATCCAGACGCGGTCGGCTCGCGAACCCATGCTCGTCTGCCGCCTGTGAAACACATGTGAACGGTTGCGGCGTCATCGTGAGAGTCGCATGAGGATGCCGGATACCCGAAGCCGAGGATGGAGTCCGCCCCCAGTGAAGGGTCCGAGATTCCGACAGTGGTAATTTCGTGACTTCGCTCTCCCCGATCCGGGCCCGGACACCGACGCTGGTCCAGACAGGCCCGACGTCATCGGTCGTGGCCGGCTCCGGCGTCGGTAATTGGCCGTAACCGCCGCGAGGGGAAAGGCCACACCGGGAGAGATACGCGAGATGCACGAAACGATTTCGACGAGCGAAGGGCGGATACGCCCGCAGATCAGCATCGCGACCTACGCGGCGATCGCCGCGACTGTCCTGATCATGGTCCTCAGTGCGATCACATTCGCCGCGACGTCAGGCGACGGACCGGCCCGGGCCTCTTATGACCCGTCTGTCGTTCTGGTCGGATTTGCCGACTAGCATTCGGCTTGCCCGAGGGCATGATTCGGTTCGACAGAACTTTGAGCCGGGTCCGTAAGCCCGGTCCGCAAGCCGTGCTCCCGTACAGGTACGGATCGAACCTTCTGGCTCATTTTTGACCCGTAAGCACCGGTCGAAATGCGCCCCGTGACCCTGACAAGAAGATGAGCCATGATTGATTATTCGGTCAAACGGCGCCGGGCATTTCACCCGCCCGGCCCGATGATCAGATCGACGCATCAACCGGAGTAAGGCCGCAGACCAGGGGACGCTACGTTCGGCTCAGTCACCCAACCTGATGCTCCCAATCGGGAGGTCAGCAAGGCCGAACGAGATTTGCCGGAACTGAGACGGTTGCGCCGGGTTTTCACCCTTCCCGCCGCTCACCCCGCCGTCAACTCCGGTGGTCCGTATAAGACGGCTCGAGGGGAGTCGCAGGCCTCAACCGAAACGATCACCGATCTTAAGACCGGCCGCAGACGCAAATTCTGCGGCCGGTTCTTTTTTTGCGCCCGGCCGTTGCACCCGTCGGACCAGCACCGTGCCGTCAGCTGTCGCGACTTCGATGCCGTCGGCTCCAGACGCGATGACCGTGCCCGGAGTCACTCCGGGGTCGCCCTCCGCGCCGAAGGACGAGTCAAATATCCGTAACGTTTCGTCGCCGTGCTTCGTATGCGCGCCCGGTTGGGGATTGCAGCCACGTATCAGGTCGTAAACCCGGCGGGCAGGCAGAGACCAATCGATCTTCGCTGCTTTCGATCTGACCCAGCTCTCGTAGGTGGCCTTTCCTTCATCTTGGGTGATCTTCGGAGCGTCTCCCGCACGGATAAGGTCGATCGCCTCAAGCATCGCCTCGACGCCTCTGGGGAACAGGTGGTTGAAGTAGACGGAGCCGAGCGTGTCGTCCGGCCCGATCTCGACCTCTTTCTGCAAAAGCACCGGTCCCGTATCCAACCCTTCGTCCGGCCAGAAGATGCTCAACCCCGTTTTCTTCTCGCCCATGATGATCGGCCAGTTGATGGAGCTTGGTCCACGGTGGAGGGGGAGGAGCGACGGGTGGTACTGGATGGTCCCGTGCGTCGGAGCCTGGATCATCTCCATGGGCACGATGTCCGTCACATACGCCATGACGCAAAGGTCCGGAGTCAGCCCGGTGAACTGTGCGACGGCATCAGCGCTACGAAACCGGTCAGGTTGGAACACGGGGATGTTTCGTTCGAGTGCGCCGGCCTTAAGGGGGTCGTCCGGTTGGCCTTCCCGGTCCGGTGAGCAGAACACGCCGGAGACGTCGTCTTTGCCCGCGTCGAGGATCGCCTCCAGCACCGCTTTGCCGAACGCTTGCTGCCCGATTAAAACGACTCGCATCTGGCGTCCTCCCGATTGTTACGACCGACGGTTGCACGTCGCGTTCCGCCGATTCTAGCGCGCAACGGCGTCCCCTCATCACAAATCTCCGGGGCCGGGCGGCGATCCCTTGTCTGGCGTCCGCCCCATTGCGAGCCGTGCCGCAGAGCGGGGCAGCTTACTGAACTGTGACGACCGCTTGCATGGACGGGTGGATCGTGCAGAAGTACAGAAACTCACCCGGCGTGTCGAACGTTAGCGAGTACACGCCGCTGAGACCGAATGTCCCGCTATCGAACGCGCCTGTGACGTTGCCGGGGCTGCCGGCGGTCACGGTGTGCAGGGCGTTGTCCTGGTTTGTCCAAGTGATCGTCGTTCCGGCGGCGACCGTGACGTTTGGATGTGCGAACCCGACGATATCGGCGTTCGCCGCGGTTGGCGTCGGGATGGCTGTCGGCGTGGCCGTCGGCGGAGGCGGTGTCGGGGGAGTCGCCGTCGGTGCAGTTGGCGAGGGAATTGGCGGGGGCTCGGGCGTTGAGGTCGGAGCGGTTGATGGTTCAGACGTGGGAACCGGGACGATCGCGGGAGGTAGGCCCGGCGCGGGCGTCGGCGTCCCAGTGGGAACGGGCACGCCCGCAGGGGGCGCGACGGGCGCGGGCGTT
>JAQBUX010000142.1 GCA_027623795.1 Chloroflexota bacterium | reverse complement strand
TTCTCGAAGGGCGGGTATTCCGTTGACGCGTCGGGAGATACACCATGCCGTTCACGAACAATCCAATCGACGGAACCAAGATCCATTACGAGGTCGAGGGTTCAGGACCGCCGCTGGTTCTCGTTCACGGGTTCAGCGGGTCGCTGCACGCCTGGAAAGATTTCGGGTACCGGGACGCTCTGAAAGGCGACTATCGCCTGGTGATGTACGACGTGCGCGCCCACGGCCAAAGCGGACATCCCCACGGCCTGAATTCATACGCGCCAGAAATGCACGTCAAGGACCTGTTGGCGGTCCTTAACGATGTCGGGATCGATAGGACCCACTACTTCGGTTACTCATTTGGCTCGTGGATCGGCTACTCCATCCTCAAGTACGCGCCCGATCACCTGCTGTCGTTCATAGGCGGGGGCAGCGATCCATATCACCGGAAAAGCCCTCTCGTGAGCAACATCATCGAGTCACGAAAAGACGGGTTGCAGGCGGCGCTCGCCGCCGCTGAAGAGCGGAACGGACGGATGTCGGACGCCGCCCGTGCCAACTACCTCGCGCAGGACCCGGAGGCGCAGATCGCGGCGATAACCGTTCGAGGTGACACGCCGGGCTTAAGTGATGCCCTGGGGTCTATCACGCAACCCGTGCTGGCGTTTGCCGTGACCGAAGACGGGAACCATGACTTCGTAAAAAAGGCTGCGAGCGAGATGCCGAACGCGGAATTCGTTTCCCTGGAAGGTCTGGACCACGGGCAGGCCTTCCAGCGCTGCGACCTGGTCCTGCCGCACGTAACGCGGTTCCTGGATGGGATCGCGGCTGGTTGAGGGGCCGCACAAATCGCCACGCGAAGTCTGCCAGTATCGAAACGCCCGGCCAAAACGGTCGGGCGTTGTCGCGCGCATCGCCGCGGTTGTCGCCCGGGACCGGTCACACTCACCCGGTGGGCAGGACTTCAGAAACACTGGATCGGAGTTCGCACTTCGATAAGCGAAAGACCGTTGGTACGGCGATCACTTTTTGTGTGGTTAGCTGTCCGGCGCAACGGCGCGTTGCCCACAGGCCTAAACAAGTGACCGAATGAGAGGGGTACCTCGACGATGTTGAAGGACTTCCGGGACTTCATAAGCAAGGGGAACATCTTCGACCTGGCCGCGGCGTTCACCATCGGGGCGGCGTTCACGGTGATCGTCAAATCGCTGGTAAGCGACTTGCTGATGCCGCCTATCAGCCTGATATTTGCGGACAACGCATTCGCCGACAGGTTCCTGGTCTTGCGGGACGGGGATATGTCGGGTCCGTACTCGACGTTGGCGGCAGCGAAGGAGGCCGGCGCTGTGACGATGAACTACGGAACGTTCCTCGACGGCCTGATCGCTTTTCTAATCGTCGGATTCTGGCTGTTCTTACTCCTTCGGTATATCAAGAAGTTGCAGGGATTATGGGCGGAGGAGGTCTTCATCGCGGACCCGACGACCAAGAGATGCCCGTTCTGCATGTCGGAGGTAAAGCTGGAGGCCACCCGGTGCGCCTTTTGCACTTCGCAATTGACCCTGGAGACGGCGTGACCGCCCCGGCTCGCCGAGACGCCACCGGACGGGAGCCGAGCGTCGGGGCGAAATGACCGGTCATGACCGTTCTTTACCGAAGCCGCCCCCGCAATCCCGTCATCCTGAACTTGATTCAGGATCCGTCAAACCCCACTCCGACGCCAGATCCCGACATTGTGGGTTGTCTCGCTCGATGAGATCGATCTTCCACTGACGACGCCATTGTTTTAGGCGTTTCTCTTCCCGAATCGCCTCGTGCACCTCAGAGGTCTCATCGAACCAGACCAGCTTGGTACACCCGTACCGGGTCGTAAATCCGTGGGAGAGCGCGTTCTTGTGCTGCCACACACGTCGCTCAAGGTCGCCGGTAACGCCGATATAAATTACTCGTGACGGACTGGCCATCATGTACGTGAAATATGTTCTATGCGCCCATATCGCGCGATCACGATACCCGATCTGATCCTGAATCGAGTTCAGGATGACGTGACCTGCGCGGGTGTCCGATCACGTCACGCCACAGCGCACCGATCTCGCGCAACTCCGGTCATGCCGTCCAGACCCTCCTCGGTCAACAAGATACGAGGAGGATGACACTCGAGGATCAGGCCGGCGCCGGCCACGTCAGGGGGCGCTGACGGTCACCTCGTGCATCGCGTGGTGGCGGTTGTGCGTGAATGGGCGGACCTCTTCGGGCCATCGGCCCTTCTCGGAAGCGACCGCCCATGCGTCGCTTGAGGGGAGGTCCGGAGATTCGATCTCGTAAAAAGCGATGTATGAGGGTTCGCCCTCGCCGATCTCCTTCATTTCGCCGCCGATAGCCAGCGATGCCGGCCGCTTTTTTGTCCGCGTCACGGAGATCACTCCCGGCACCCGTAGTAGCTCCGGAACATGCTCGGTGTCATAAACCTCGTTGAACAACGCCTCTTTGTCGGCATCGATGTCCATGCTGACGACAAAGATGTAGCGGGTCTTGAACGGCATTCGCTCACTCTTTCTTGATTGGACACATTCCGGGCTGGGTCGGAGCCCCACTTTATATCCCGATCATGGTCTCGTGGGCGCGGATGGCGCCGCTGCGCGGCCGGGGATGCGAGACTTTACCGATATGGCAGAAAGACTACAGAAGATCCTTTCCGCGGCCGGCATCGCTTCACGACGCAAATCGGAGGTGCTGATCGCACAGGGGCGCGTGATGGTTAACGGCAAGCAGGCGACTATCGGCGATCGTGCGGACGTCGATATCGACATCGTGACCGTGGATGGGAAACCGATCGCGGCAGAGCGCAAGCGCTACCTGGCGCTCAACAAGCCCTCGGGACACGTCACCACGCTGTCAGATCCGCAGGGGAGGCCCAAGGTCTCGGACCTGATTGACGTCCCGGAAAGGGTGTTCCCTGTCGGCCGCCTTGACTACGACACCGAAGGGTTGCTGCTCCTCACGAACGACGGCGATTTCGCTGAGCGAATTTCGCACCCGAGATACGAGATAGACAAGGTGTACGTCGCGCGAACCGCAACGCCGCTGGGCGACGAAGCGCTTCGACTCTTGCGGACGGGCGTGCAGCTTGAGGACGGGCCGTCTGCGCCCGCCGCCGTCCGTATCCTCTACCGGGACAATCGGACCGTCGAGTTGACGATCCACGAAGGTCGCAACCGGATGATCCGGAGGATGCTCGCCGCAGTCGGATCCCCGGTAACCGGACTGACCCGTATGCGGATCGGCCCGCTGGCCCTTGGAGACCTGCCGACCGGGCGATGGCGTGAGCTTTTGCCGGCCGAGATCGCGGGCTTGCTGGAAGGCGCCCCAAAACCCGCCGGGCCGGCTGTCACACGTAAAGGCCCGCGCTGATCGGTTTCCAGGGGCGACCAACCGCGACGCAAGTCTCGGTCGATCGTCGGTGGACCGCCGTGGCCGACGGGACCGGGATTGGCTGGAGGCCGAACTACGCCCCGACACGGGTCCGCGAAGTCGCCTGCGCCGTCACCCACCGGGCCAGGCGCCGGGGCCAGTAGATCCCGGACCTGACGCGGGCGCCCTGGCGCTCCGATTCTGGAAGCCGGGCGGTCCATTCATCGGCCCGCATGGACGCGATCGCACCGACTATGTAAGCGGACGTGAGAACTTCGACGGCGATAATTAACTCGTTACTCATGCAACCAGCTTAGGTCTCGGTGCGGTTGCGCTGATTGTTGCTCGGGTTGGGTCCAGGTGTGAGCTTTTGTTGCGTGAGCGCGTCCGGTGAATCGAGCGCTGCGGTCCGATGCGACGCATGGCCGGCGCCCTTGTCCCGGACCGGGCCGTCTAACGGGGAGAAGATCACGGCGCGGCTCATTACCGATGTGCAGATTGCGGGCCAGCCGACACGGTAATATGCGGAATCCCGCGGTCGTGGCGGGATACCACGTGCATACGATCTGGCAGCGAGCAACACGTTGCCGGAGGTTATGGCGATTGCCGACCCAAGTCTGCGAAGTCAGTGGATGCTACGAGACCGTTGAATCGACTGATTTCGCATGCTCCGAACACATGATGGAATTCGAAGACGGAGACCTCGACGAGTGCGACGAGTGCGACGGCCTGAAGTACGTCGACGAGCCTGTCTGTCTCGAATGTTCTCCCGGAATTATGGACGACTCGGAATCGGAAGACTCGCAGTCGAAAACGATCGGACCCAAGACATCTGGAGCGATCCTGGCGTGGGAGCCTGAGCCGGACAATGACGGGCTGATCGAGTTCGACGACACCGGCAGCTAGCCTGACAGCCGTCCGGATGCACAACGGGCGGGTCCGCTCAATCTTCGCAGTACCGAACCCGCGCATTTCGAGCCGACTGGCGGCGCAGTTGCGGAGCTGTAGGAATGCGCCCATACGCGGCCGGTTGCACGGCTAGCGTTCGGGCAATTGTCGCCGTTACTGCAAGGGATGGCTCGCCCCGGCGCGGACATCCAAAACCCGGACCGGGCTGAGCGCTGGTACCGAGGGTGGGACTCGAACCCACATGCCCGTAAGGACAGCGGATTTTAAGTCCGCCGCGTCTGCCATTCCGCCACCTCGGTAAGGTGCCGTTATTACGTTCAATTAGCCTCGTCTGCGATGTTGAACGCTGGGCCCTGATCCTTGTTTGACAGCCACTTTGACAGCCACCAAGTTCAGGACGCTCCGAATATTGTCGCACTGACCCGCTCCGTGGCGTCACGTTGGAGGTCGGGCATTACGTGCGCATACGTGTCCATTGTCACGTGTATCTGTGAGTGGCCAAGGACCTCCATAACAACCCTCATGGGGACCATCTGAGCCAGCATGAACGATGCGGTCGCGTGCCGGAGATCATGGAACTTCTGACGTGGCAGCCCCGACGATTTGAGAAGTGCTTGGAACCGCCGAGTGACGGTACCGCCGTATAGCGGTTCTCCAATTTCGTTCGTGAAAACGAGGTCCCAATCGTCGCCGTTCCAGATCGGGCCAGCCTTCACCCGATCTTCAAGCTGACGGCGTCGCCTGTCGCGTAGCACGGTCACTAATTGGACCGGCATCCCGATTGTTCTCCGGCTCCGCACAGTCTTCGGCTCGTCGAGGTGATAAGCACCACCGTATCGTTGAAGCGTACGACGGACGGACAACGTCCCGGCGTCAAGATCGATGTCATCCCACACTAGGCCCAACGCTTCACCCTGGCGAAGACCGAGTGCCAACGCGAGCGCGTAGAGGTGTTCCATGGGGTCACCAGCAGCCGCGTCCAAGAATGAGCGCGCCTGTTCGGGAGTGAGTGGCCGGACTTCCGGCCGTATCACACGAGGTGGACTGACCAGCGACGCGACATTACGCGTAACGATGCCCCACCGGACTGCTTGATTGAGGGCGCGGCGAAGCACGGCGTGATGGTATTGGACGGAACGTGCACTGAGGCCAGTCTCAAGTTTCGCATTCATGTAGGCCTGGACTGCAGCCGGACGCAACTTAGCGAGACGACTAGCTCCGAGTACTGGAACCAAGTGACGCCGGACGATCATCTCGTAGGAAGCGAACGAACGTGGCCGCAGGGTCGGCTTGGCTGAGTCGTTCAACCACCGGGTCAAGAACCCGCCGACGGTCACCGAATCATCAGACAAAGGCTCGCCCTGCTGAATTGAACGGAGTGCAGCAGTTTTCTTAGCAATCACCTCCCGACGTGTGTCGGCGTAAAACGCCTTTCTACGCCGCTTGCCGTTCTCATACCCCAAAGAGATTGATGCCACCCAGCGGCCGTCTTGCCGCCGAAAAACGCTTCCTTCTCCGTCTCCACGTCTTTTACTCGTCATGTCCGTCCCCTTTGCGTTCTTGCTGTGCGGCGCGCCACTCTCGTGTCGGGACGCCCTTCTTCCGGCATTCGGGGCACCAGTGTTTCTGGTTCCTCTTCGGCCGCCGATTCGCTGGCAGGTAAGCCTCGCCGCATCCATCGCAGATTTCAGGTGCCATGTGGCCGGTAACAGCTCGAAGTAGTTGCATCGCTAGCGTTCCGAAGAGGCCGATGCCGACGGGCGACGTTACAAACCGAACTTGCGGGTCGCCTGTCCATGATCCGATTCGCGGTCTGACTCCGGATATCGCGATCCACTCATTGACCAACGATCCCAGGACTTGCCACCACCATTTCTGCGAGTCCAGCCCGTCAGCCGTTTCGTGGGGCGCGACCTCGCCCGTGAATAATCGATGGACGGCGCGACGAGTAAGGAGATAGGACTCACCACGTTTTGCGATGTCACGCCTGTTCCAACCGACCGTTGCGGCTAACCACTCCTCATCAGTCGGTTGTCGCCCTGCACGGAGGGCGCTCGCTGCCAGCATGATGCCGCGGCTCTGGTCGGCGAATCGCATATACACACCGATTGACTCGCTACCGATGGGGGCACGAGCAGGTTTGATCCACCAAGGTGCCTGACACTCCTCCGGGCGCGTGCCTCGCTCCTCGTACCACTTCTCGAAATGATCCGCGCTCGCGCCCGGCAGTTGAGGTCCCCAACTGTGCTCATACGGGAGTTGATGATCCGCGCAAAAGCCGATCGGTCCCCAACGTTCCACAAATCTGACAACGTCCTCAGCGGTCGCGATGCGAGTGAACTGGCGGAGTAAATCGTCGGCGTCGGATCTTCGAGGATGCGACATGGCATCGATGTCCCCGATCTGGTATTCAACGAAATCCCCGGTGATCGTGACATGAGACACCCTGATGGAGAGGAATCCGGCCGGGGTGTCACGGTAGAACGACCCCGGCGGGAGAGGTGTGCCCTCTCGCAACACGTCGAATCGCGCCTGGTCTGCATTTCGCGAAAGATAACGCATATGTCACACTCTATCTTATGTGTTTACATTCGTCCAACGTGGTTCTCCTAGACCAACACGAATTGGAGATCACGATGACCGAAGACCGTCTACTACTGACGCCAGAAGAAGCTGCCCGCCGACTATCGGTGGGGCGCAGCCATCTGTACTTGAAGATCGCATCCGGTGAGATCGAGAGCGTCCGAATAGGCCGATCCCGCCGAATCCCGCGCCACGCGCTGGACGCGTACGTGGCGATGCTGCTCAGGGAATCGGGCAACGCCTCCGCAGGCGAGCGCGATGCGCGCGACCCGGCCGCGTAGCCGAGGTCACCGCATGACCTCCCCGGCCGTAGCCGTCTC
>JAQBUX010000141.1 GCA_027623795.1 Chloroflexota bacterium | reverse complement strand
CGCGGTCCATTTGTACGACGAGCTGCTTGCCCCGGCGATCGATCTCTTCGATCCGACGCCCGGGAAGCCCTGACAACCCACCCATCCCGTCAACCGTGTCCTCGACACCCGGCCAATCTGCATCCACATCGACGACAGTCCGGCCAACAAGAGTCTCACGCAACAGATACCGCCGTAGCGCTTCGATCTCAGGAAGCTCAGGCATTAGGTGTTCGCAAGTTCCGGCTTGGTACGTTCTCGAACTGAGGTCCGAAAAACCAATCCTGTCATCCTGAACTTGCTTCAGGATCCGTCAAACCCCACTCCGACGCCAGATCACGCCATTGTGGGTTGTCTCGCTCGATGAGATCGATCTTCCATTGACGGCGCCATTGCTTGAGATGTTTCTCTTCCCGAATCGCTTCGTGCACCTCAGAGGTCTCATCGAACCAGACCAGCTTCGCGCACCCGTACCGGGTCGTGAATCCGGGGGAGAGCGCGTTCTTGTGTTGCCACACGCGTCGCTCAAGGTCGCCGGTAACGCCGATATAGATGACGCGTGACGGACTGGCCATCATGTACGTGAAATATGTTCTGTTCGACGCCATCGCGCTGTCACGATACTCGACCGGATCCTGAATCGAGTTCAGGATGACGCTGGGCGTACGGGCGCTCGCCGACCTCAAAGCGCGCCGATCTCGCACAACTCCCGTCCTGTCGTCCGGATCCTGAACCTCAAACATGTCATCCTGGACTTGATTCAGGATCCGTCAAACCCCACTCCGACGCCAGATCACGCCATCGTTGGTTGTCTCGCTCGACGAGATCGATCTTCCATTGACGGCGCCATTGCTTGAGACGTTTCTCTTCCCGAATCGCTTCATGCACCTCAAAGGTCTCATCGAACCAGACCAGCTTCGTGCACCCGTACCGGGTCGTGAATCCGGGGGAGAGCGCGTTCTTGTGTTGCCACACACGTCGCTCAAGGTCGCCGGTAACGCCGATATAGATGACGCGTGACGGACTGGCCATCATGTACGTGAAATATGTTCTGCTCGACGCCATCGCGCGGTCACGATACTCGACCGGGTCCTGAATCGAGTTCAGGATGACGCTGCGTGCGTGCGTGCGTGCGTGCGTGCGTGCGTGCGCGGGCGCTCGCTCGCACCGCAACGCCTCGATCTCAAGAAGCCCAGGTATCGGCGGTTCCATGAGGATGGTGATCATCCGGATCGTTTCGGTAGCCCGTCGATGGCCCAACCGATGAGGATGGCGATCAACCACAGGGACATCAAAATCTGGGATGCCGGAATGAGCCATTCGTAACCCTCCATGTCCTCGGGCACCGAGATAAATGTTGCCGTCTTGATGCTTAACCACATCATGTCAGGGACGCGGGCCGCTGAGGACTTCATGTCTACGACGCGGCCCGCGCCATCCGGGATCCACACCGCGTACAGAACCGCGAAGCCAGCCAACATCTCAAAGAAATTAATAATTCCAAGGATGAGAGTCCGTTGGATGTTGGCTACCCCGCGGTGACCGCGAAGATCATCGAGTACCACTACGCTGAACGTTCGCTGTGTAATTTCTCCCATGACGTATATGGAAACGACGACCGCAATGGAGTCCAGAGCAGAAATGTCAAACGAGGCGACGGAAAGCGTCGCTATGAGCACCAACGCAAGTGTCGATCCACCAAGCTTCGTTCGCTTCAATCTCAGCGCGCCGTTCCCTTGGCAAATCCGGACGCCAGCCATTGCGGACGAGACCACGAATCCATTGGCTGAGCGAAAGCGTGTTCAGAAGAGAAAATAGCGATTCAACCGCTTTGACGAGCCAGCCCCCGTGCTGGGGAACCTGCGTCAGATCGGATCGTCGGTCTCGAACAACGCGCCAAAGTTCCCGCCAATTGATTGTCACGAGTGAAGACCTCCTCCCGCCCCCTACTCCATATCGCCCCATGTTGGGCCCGTCTTGATTTCTACCTCTAGTGGCACCGACAGCTGCATCGCAGACGGCATCAACTCTGAGGCGAGCGCCTGGACCTCCATCAACTCGCCCGGCGCCACCTCAAAAATCAGCTCGTCATGCACCTGGATGATCATGCGTGATTTGAGTCCGCGATCACGGATCGCGCGGTCGATATTGACCATGGCGATCTTGATGATGTCGGCGGAGGTGCCCTGGATCGGCATATTTACCGCCATACGCTCCGCCGCAGCCCGGGCCATCTGGCTGCCGTTTTTGATCTCGGGCAGCCGTCGTCGCCGACCGGAGATCGTCTCCACGTAGCCCTTCTCGCGGGCGCTCTCCTTCACACTCTCGATGTAGTCCTTCAAGCCCGGGTACTTGTTGAAGTACATCTCGATGAACTCCGCGCCCTGGGCGCGCGTAAGATCCGTCTGGCGGGCCACGCCGACAGGTCCGAGTCCGTAGATCACGCCGAAGTTCAGGATCTTGGCGATACGGCGCTTGCCGTCCGGGTCCTCCGCGTCGTCGCCGTACATGGCACGCGCTGTGGCCGTGTGGATGTCCTCGCCCTGACGGAACGCCTCCAGCAGCCCGGGCTCCTGCGACAGATGGGCGAGGATGCGCAGCTCGATCTGGGAGTAGTCTGCGGCGAGCAGCGTCCAGCCGTTCTCGCCGTCGGCGACAAAAGCCCGCCGAACGCGTCGGCCGAGCTCGGTACGCACGGGAATGTTCTGCACGTTTGGGTCCGCGCTGGACAGGCGGCCCGTCGCCGACCCGACCTGGTTGAAGCTCGTGTGAACACGGCCGGTCCGCTCGACGACAAGGCGGGGCAGGGAGTCCACGTATGTCGATTTGAGCTTGCCCAGCTCCCTGTAGCTAAGGACGTTCTTGATTAGCTCAAACGCGCTCGGGTGCAGGTCCTCGCGATCGAGCAGACCTTCAAGCGTCGACGCGTCCATCGAGTAACCGGTCTTCGTACGGCGCGTCTTCGGCACGTCGTATTCGTCGAAAAGTATCGCCGCCAGTTGCTGACCGGAGTTCAGGTTGATCTCCGTTCCGCCCAGAAGCTCGGCTGTGTCCGCCTCGATCCGCTCAAGCTCCGCGCCCAACTCCACCGAGAAGCGGTCGAGCGCTTCCGTGTCGATAAGCACACCGCTCTGTTGCATCTGCACGATCACAGGCAGCAGCGGCATTTCGATCTGCTCGAACAGTCCACGGGCGGCCTCGGCGTCCAGCCGTGGGTCCAACTGCTCGTGCAGGCGCCACGTGAAATCGGCGTCCGCGGCGGCGTATGGCGCCGCGTCGGCGATCGGCACCTGGTCCATCGTGATCTGCTTGCGGCCGGTGCCGATCAGCTGCGTGATCGGCGTCATTTCGACCTGGAAGAAGTCCAGGGCAAGCTGCTTCAATCCGATCTGTCGCCGGCCCGTGAGCGCTGCCGCGATCATCGTGTCAAACGCCACGTTGTTGACTTCCAGCCCGGCGTGGTTCAGCACCATCACGTCAAAGTTGGCGTTGTGCGCCGTCTTCGGGACGGCCGGGTCGGCGAAAAGCGGCCGGAGCGTATCAAGCGCCTGAGGAAGTGGAATCTGCTCCTGTTGCGTGACGTCGCCGGCATCCGCCGCTCCGGAATCTTCTGGCGCAACGTGGCCGACCGGCACATACCAGGCGCGGCCTTGGGCGTTCGACATCGACACCCCGACAAGTTTCGAGTCCATCGGGTTGATGCCGGACGTCTCGGTATCGAATGCGAACCCGGAGGGCGTCGATAGCTCCTTGACCAGCGCCTGTAGGTCTGCCAGCTTTGTGATCGTCGTATAGTCGACGTCGACCGAGTCGCCGCGGCTCACCGGGGGCGCCGCATCCCCCGTTCCGCCCGCGCCGTTGCTGTCGGCGGCGTTGCCGCCCGTGAAGCCCAACCCGAGTTGCTGGCCATCTTCCGGCGAACCGTCTCTGGACGCCGGGTCCGGAACCTGGGCGAGCACCGACCTGAACTCCAGTTCCAGGAGCGCTCCGACGACTTCTTCACGGTCGTACTTCCAGAAGCGCAGATCATCAAGGTGGAGGTCCATCGGGGCGTCCTGCGCGATCGTCGTCAACCACCGGCCCTCGAACGCTACGTCGCGGTTCTCTTCGAGCAGTTTCCTGACGCGTTTAGCGCCCCGCAGTTCGCTGGACGGCATCGCCTCGATCTCGTCCAGCTCCTCGTAGACCTTTTCCAGCCGGTCACGTCCCTTTAGCACGGCGAAAGCGGCCTTCTCGCCGACACCGGGCACGCCGGGGATGTTGTCAGACGGGTCACCCTGCAATGCTTTGACGTCCGGCAGAGACCCCGGCATCAGTCCGCCGAAACGCTCCCGGAAGGCATCGATGTCGTACACCTTGGTGTTGGCGAAACCGGTGTACATCAGGACGTTCACGCTGTTGGAAACCAGTTGCAATTCATCGCGGTCGCCGGTCACCACAAGGGTGTCGATCCCCTGTTCCGTGGCCATGCGACTCATCGTGCCGATCAGATCGTCCGCCTCCCACCCGTCCATCTCAAAGTAAGGAATCTTGAACGCATCAAGGACTTGTTTGACGAGCGGAAACTGCTGACGCAACTCGTCCGGCGCGGGCGGACGACCCGCCTTGTACTCCGGGTATCGTTCGTCGCGGAAGGTAGGAGCGCTCGTATCGAACGCCACCGCTGCGTGCGTCGGCTTGTGGTCCCGCACCACCTTGAGGAATGTCGTCAGGAAGCCGTACACCCCCCGTGTGTCCTGGCCCGTCGATGTCGACAGTCGCTCGGGTATCGAGAAGAACGCCCGGTACACCATGGCGTGTCCGTCGATGAGCAGAAGAAGTGGCCGTTCGTTGTCGGAAAAGGCGGCTTGAGCCATGGTGCAGTCCTTCGTCGGCGCCGGCGGCGGTGGGCGGGCGCATCGGGCGGTTCGCAGAGATGAGCGGCGCCCGGATTATAGACGTGTGTACCCGTTGGCCCGGTTCGTCCCGCAACCGAAGGAGTTGACACAGAAAGTTATATATCGCTAACCTATACATAACGTACCTATATATAAGGAGCCGTTATATGGCGACCGCCACAACTTCGGCGACCGCTGGCGATCTGACCGACGAGAAGTACTGGGACCTGCTCAATCGCAAGAGTGTGTCCCGGTTTTTCCTTCTCGCCGCGCTCAGCGACCGGCCACAGCACGGTTACGAGTTGCGGCGATCGATCGGTCAGTGCTGCCCGGGTGCGGAGCCGACCGACGCCATGATCTACCCGACCTTGAAAACCCTTCTCGAGGGTAGATACATCGCCTGCAACGTCGAGTCCGGCGGCACGCGAGACCGGAAGGTGTGCAGCCTGACGCCGAAGGGCGAGGCCGCTTACAACGCCGCAGCGCGGGCGTGGGCGCGCATGTTGCCCTGGCTCAAGGAGTGCGTGGCCCGGGCAGGGGACGCCGAGCCGGAGTTGACCCCGGCGCCGATGCCTACTTACCTGAGGGACGATAACCTTAAGCGCCCGGACGGTAACCGGGTGTGGATTTAGAGGTAAAACAGATGACTGAACGAACAACTCGACCTGATATGCCAGCACTCCAGCCAACTGAGGCGACAGATATACGGAGTGCGGTGCAACAGCGTTACACACTCGTCGCGGAGCGAGGGTTGCAGGCGATCCCGGACGACGGCGGCGGTTGCTGCGGTACGGCCGAGTCCTGTTGCTCACCGAACGCGGAACGTCTCTACTCACCTGAAGAGATCGACGCCGTGACGGATGCCGCCGCCGCCGCATCTGCGGGTTGCGGCAACCCGATCGCAATCGGGGAGTTGAGGCCGGGCGAGACCATCCTGGACCTGGGATCGGGCGGAGGGATCGACTGCTTTCTCGCAGCCCGCCAGGTCGGGCCGACCGGCAGGGTCATTGGCATCGACATGACGCCGGCTATGATCGACCTTGCCCGTAAGAACGCGGCCACGCTCGAAGCCCACAACGTCGTGTTCAAGCTCTCTCAGATCGAGTCGCTTCCTGAGCCGGACGGCTCTGTTGACGCCATAATCTCAAACTGCGTCATCAACCTCGCTCCGGACAAGCCCAGGGTTTTCGCTGAGGCCTTCCGTGTCCTACGGCCGGGAGGCAGGCTGCACGTGTCTGACATCGTCGTGACGGAAGAGCTTCCTCTAGAGGTGCAGGCCGACGTCAGTCAGTGGACAGGCTGCATCGCCGGGGCGCAGGTCCAGGACACCTACCTGGGTCAGATGGCTGATGCCGGGTTCTCTGACATCGAGATCGTAACGAGCGTACCGACGTCGTCGGCCGGCGACGAGCCGTGGGCGCACGCCGTGCGGAGTATCTCCGTGAGGGCGACCAAACCGTCATGAAGGGCGGATGGCGCCCGACACCGTGTCACTCCTTCGTTCCACCTCGCCGGTCACCTTCGTGTGAGCGGAACGGTGGAGCGGGGAGGCTGTGCGAGCCGCTAACTGGCGGCTTGATGTGGGAGATCGTCGAGGCGTGACCAGGGGATTACGTTGTGGTCGGACGGCTGCTCTTCCGGGGTGACGACGCCGGAGGTCACGCCGGGAACGAAGAAGCTCACGGTTGTCCCTTGTCCGGGCGAGGATTTTACCCAGATCTTGCCGTCATGAAGGTCTACGACCGATCGTGCGATATACAGCCCGATACCTGTACCAGGTTCCGATCGCGTATCTTCGTTGTCCACCCGGAAGAACAGTGTGAACAGGGATTTCTGGTCCTCTTCAGATATTCCGAAACCCTGGTCGGTAACCGAGAAGTAGATACGGTCCTTCCAGCGTCGCGTGGTGATTTCGATCGGCGTTCCACGCGGAGAATATTTGGAGGCGTTGGTCAGCAGGTTCGTCATAACCTGCGCCAACCGGTCCCGGTCTGCGTACAGCGAGATCGATTTGTTGGGGGTCGTGCAGACGACCGTTTGATCCTTGGCATCGGCGATCGGCCGGAAACCGTCGACCACTTCCATGATCAGTTTGGTGATATCGCACTCAGACATCGACATGTCCATGGCGCCTCGGTCGAGTCTGCTCAGATCGAGCAGATCGTCGATGAGATTGCCGAGGCGCAGGTTGTTGCGTTGCACGATCTTCAGTTGGGACAGGTCGGTCTCGGTCATGCCGCCGCGGCGGTTCTTCATAAGAATGTCGGTAAAGGCTGTGATGCTCGTCAGAGGGGTTTTGAGCTCGTGGGACACCGTGGAGAGGAACTGACTTTTCGCCTCGTTCAGTTGTTGCAACTCCCGGTTTTCCTGGTCCAACAAGAGGCTACGCTCGCGTTCCTCAACCAGGTGAATC
>JAQBUX010000140.1 GCA_027623795.1 Chloroflexota bacterium | reverse complement strand
CGGACGAACTGCTCGTGAGGCTGGTCGAGAGCGAGAACTCGTACAGCATTGGACGTGCCGAACCCGCACGCCGGCGTTAACGCCTGACCTCAAACCCGTCGGGTAACACATCAAGAACTTTTCGCAATACGGGTCCATCTTCAGGCCACTCAACGGCCGCGGATAGGACCGTGGCAGCGGGAGGGCTGCGTCTCATCTCAGGAGGGTCAGCAACTCTTCGAGCGCGTCCCTGCATCCGGATGCGACCACCTCGACCGAATCGTCGGCAAGGTTGTGGACGTAGCCCTTCAGGTTTCGCTGTCGTCCCTGGAGTTGCGTCCAGTGGCGAAACCCGACGCCCTGAACTGATCCCATCAACCGTGCTCTGAATATCAGGGCCGACTCACGCATCGACGACATCGGAGACGCCGCCGGACCGGACGACGTTACTCGTCGTCTTCGTTCTGGCGCTTGCGCCGGTCGACGCGCGCTGGTTCAGGAGGCGGGATTGGCGCCTCACTGAGCGACACGGACGGTCGCCGTACGGCGGTCTTCTTTTTTTTCGTTTCGCGTTTGGCTCGGTCGCCTGATTTCGCCATACGTCGGCCTTCCTCACCGCCCGAAAGTTGGAACAGGGCGCATACGCATGACCGGATAAGTACGGCCGCGGCGCGAAATGGGCGGAACTCTGAGTCTATCAGAAGGCGGTCGCGAAATAGGAGCGGAAACGAAGGCCTATTACGGCTCCGCACGTACCCTGGGCCGGTAACGCGAGGCTCTGGACTCTGACTCGTACCACTTGAAGAACAACACCGTCGCTGCGCCCACGAGGACAAAATTCCCCGGGACCCACATGATCAGGCCGCCGAGGCTCTGGTCTTCCCCGGCGTCAAGCCCCCAGTGCAATGGCGTGGCCTCGTAGTGTTCGTAAAGCGTGCTCCCGACAAGCGTGATCAGGGCGCCGAGCGCAGCGCTCGGCGTGAGAGCGAGCATCGTGTACAGCAGGCGTTGTGGGTACGTCAGCTGGGACCGCACCGGCGCCGGACCGGCGATCGGCCACCAGAAGAGGATCGCCGCGCCAAAGAACATGAAATGCTCCAGGTAGTGCAGCGCCTCGTTGTGTATTGCCGCCTCGTACATCACCGGCACGTGCCATGTGTACATCGTGAGCACATAGATGGCCATGGCGGCCTTGGGGTACGTCAGCTTGCGGATCAGTCGTCCCGTTTTGCCGCGCCGGGCGAGTGATCCGGCGATCGTGTAGCGAACGTCGGACGGGAGAGACCAGAGATACACAGCGACGGGACTGGCGATCAGCAGCAGAGGAGCGGCGACAAGGGTCAGCAACAGGTGCTGGATCATGTGGAGGAAGAACTGGTCCTCGGCAAGCACGTCAGCGGGGCCTATTAGCGAGAACGTGAGCGCCGAGAAGCCGAGCAGGGTCAGGGTGATCCGCCAGATCGAAATCGGCGCTGTGTTTCCGGCGCCCGCCCTCGAGTTCAGCCTGTACACACCAAATATGTATGCGCCGAGTAAGAATCCCAGGACGACCGTCGGAGGAGACATCAGCGCCCACTCGCCCCAGAAGGCAGCGAACGAATCAAGCGGCTCCCGGCTCTCGCCGGTGATGTGCAGTAGAAAGGGCACGGACAGGTTCTCCGGGGCCGCCGATGGGCCGGTGGAACATCAATTGCGATCGGCGTTGCCGATCGATCTTAGTCCTGGTCGTCCGTGCGGGGAATCGGTTAGGAGGGGAGCTGTGGGTCCGGGGCCACCTGCCCCTCGACCGTCAACATGATCATGAACACAGCGATAGCAATGATGAACCCGGCCGCGAACACAAGGGTCAACAGGTTCTTGTCGAACCTGAGGTGCATGTAGAACGCTACGACAGTGATGAACTTCGCGATCGCAAGTAACAGCATGACCGGCACGAAGGTCGCGCCGAAGCTGTCATCCAGCGTGAATAACCACACCTCGAGCCCCGTCAGAGCCGCCAGCCACACGCCGATGATCGTGTAGAAGTATGGCGTGGCGGGTCGGTCGCCGTAGGTCATACGGTTGAACCAACCTGCGACCGGTGGTCCGGCATCACCAAACGGCCCTTCGTTGGAGGGATTCGGCAATCCCGAACTCGTCCGAGGGAGCATAAAGTACCGGTCGCCGTCGTGGTAGAAGGCTTTTCGCCAGGCTCTTGCAATAGGGTTCGCCATATCTCTATCCGCTAACCCCCGATGGCCGATGCTGCGTGTCCGACCGTTTCCAGGCCTTCACCGTCGCTGAAACCGATGAGGTAGATCACGGTGAAAATCACGATCCAAACGATGTCCACGAAGTGCCAGTAAAGTCCGGCGATCTCAAGATCCTCCGACGACCGGCTTGTCAGCGCCCCCTTGAAGTGGGCGAATGCCATACCGAGCAGCCACAGAACCCCGAGGAAAACGTGCAGGCCGTGGAATCCGGTCAGGATGAAGAAGGTAGTGCCGAACAGGTTTCTGTGGATTGTCAGGTCTTCCTTGACGAAGGTCGTGAACTCAACCACCTGGAAACCGAGGAAGACAAGGCCGAGCGCTGCGACGGAGAGCAACCAGAACCGGGCAAGGCCGGCGCGGTTCCGCTGCGTGTAGTTGAGGGCGAGCACCATCGCGAGACTGCTCATCAACAGTACGAACGTGCTGATCGAGGTCACAGGGATGTCCAGCACCTCGTTCGGGTACGGCCCGATCGTGCTCTCATTCCTGTAAACCAGGTAGGTGGCGATGAACGACCCGAAGAACAGGCAGTCTGAAGCCAGGAATACCCACATCAGCAACTTGCGGTTGCTTATGCCGGTATTCGTGTCAGCGACGTGACCATGCGGGTCGTGTGCTACGGCGACTTGCGCCAATTTCGCTTCCCTTGATCCTTGGTTCGTCAGTTCGTCAGTTCGTCAGTTCGTCAGTTCGTCAGTTCGTCAGTTCGTGGTACCGATGGTTGAAGGCGGTATCAGTGCCCGCCCTCCTCCGAAACCGGCTCAAATGTCCATCCCATGATTCCGAACATCCCGATCACGATACCTATGGCGCTTAACCACGGGAACTGACCGCCAGTGCCAGGGATCTCTACATACACTTCCATAAATCCCGCTACGCCGAGCGTCATCCCGAGCGCTACGATGAACGGGTAGTAAGACATCCCCGGAAGATGAATGCTGCCTCCGGTGTGCGCTTCTTCCGCAGCATGCTCTGTCGAATCGGCGTGTTCACCACGCTCGTCGTGGAGCAACTCCGGGTGTTTCTGGTACCAGAAGTCGTCCAGGCTTTTCACCTGTGGCACGACCGCGAAGTTGTAGACCGGCGGCGGGGACGGGATCGACCACTCAAGGGTCCGGCCGTCCCAGGGGTCGTCCTCAGCTTCCTGCGTACTCCTAATCGTGCGTATCACGTTGATGATGAAGATCAGAACGCCGATGGCGATCAACATCGCACCGGCCGAGGCGATGGCGTTGCTCGTCTCCCAGCCAAGATCCTCCGCATAGGTGGCGATTCGCCGGGGCATGCCGTTCAAGCCAAGCCAGTGCATCGGACCAAACGTGATGTTGAACCCGATAAGCATGACCCAGAAATGCCACTTGCCGAGCGTCTCCCCGAGACGTTTGCCGGTCATCTTCGGCCACCAGTAGTAGCCGCCGGCAAATAGGCCGAGGATGGCGCCGCCGAACAGGACGTAATGGAAGTGGGCGACGATGTAGTAAGTGTCTTGCTGCTGCGCGTCCGTTGGCGGCGACGCGTGCGTCACTCCGCTGAGCCCGCCGATGATGAACATGGCGATGAACCCGAGCGAGAACAGCATCGACGTGTCGAGGCGCAACTTGCCCCCGTAAATCGTCCCGACCCAGTTGAATATCTTCACGCCGGTAGGCACTGCGATCAACATCGTGGAGATAGCGAACGCCGAGTTGGCCGCCGGACCCAGGCCGACGGTGAACATATGGTGGCTCCAGACGAACCAGCCCATGAACCCGATCACAGCGCCCGCGAACACGACCGCCGGGTAGCCGAACAGCGGCTTGCGCGAGTAAACGGGCAAGACCTCGGACACGATGCCCATCGCCGGCAGGATCAGGATGTACACCTCCGGGTGGCCGAAGAGCCAGAACAGGTGCTGCCAGAGGACCGGGTCGCCGCCGGCCAGGGGATTGAAGAAGTTCGTGTCCCAAACGCGGTCCAGCGCAAGCTGGACCAACGCCACGGCGATGACCGGCATGGCGAGGGCCATCAGGACGCTTGTCACGAGCGCCATCCAGATGAACACCGGCATCTTCATCAGGCTCATGCCCGGCGCACGCATATTCAGGATGGTGACCACAAAGTTGAAAGAGGCGGCAAGCGACGCAACTCCGAGGATCGACAGGCCGAGCGCCCAGAACGTCACGCCGTCCCCCGGACTGTACGTAGACCCGGTCAGGTTGGCGTAACCGAACCAGCCGGCATCGGGCGCGCCGCCAAGGAAGAAGCTCAGGTTGAGGAAGATCGACCCGAACAGGAACGACCAGTAACTGAATGCGTTGAGCCTTGGGAACGCGACGTCACGGGCGCCAATCATCAACGGGACCATCCAGTTGAAGAAGGCGGCGGACATCGGCATCACGACCAGGAACACCATGGTCGTGCCGTGCATCGTGAAAAGCTGGTTAAAGACCTCGGGAGAGACGAGATCGTTATCGGCCTGGGCCAACTGCCCCCTGATGATCAGGGCTTCGATACCGCCGACGAGAAAGTAGAGGAACGCCGTCACGCCGTACAACGTGCCGATCCTCTTGTGATCGACCGTGCCTATCCAGCTCCACAGGCCTGTGTAGCTAGTCGGGCGACTGATCAGCGTCGGAAAGGCAATCGTGGTCAACTAAGACCTCCGGGGTAATGGGCCGTTTTGGCCCCGCCAACAGGCGGCGTGCCGTGCGCCTGCCGCTCCACCAATTTTCTAAAGTGACTTCAGGTAAGCGATTAGGTCGTCGATCTGGTCAGGGGGAAGAGTAGTTCCAAACGTGGAAGGCATTACGGAAGGCGGGTACCCTTCCACGATCACAGCGTTGGGTGCGGTGATCGACTCGCGAATGTACGCATCGTCGCCGCGGGACGAGAGTCCGGCAAGTCCCGGTCCGACGATCCTGGTGTCGCCCGTAGAGTGGCAGCCGGAACAGCCATTCGCGGTGAATACCGCCGCGCCGCGTTCAACAGCGGAGCCGCCCGTTGCGCCGTCATCGGTATCGATCACGGCGTCCGCCGCCACCGGCTTCAGTTCCAGAAGGTACGCCGCGAGCTGACGGACGTCGTCCGTGGAAAGTGATCTGTTGCGATAGGGAGTGGCCAGATCCTTCATACGGTTGCCTTCCTTGACGTCGTCAGGGTCGGCGATCCACTTCTCAAGATTTGCCTGGTTCAACTCGATCAGGCCGGCTCCAAGCGTTTCTCGTGTTCCGAAATGCGTCAGGTTGGGCGCCGGGTAAACCACGGTGCCCTCAATGTCTCCAAGAAATGCCGTCCGAAGCCCTGCTAGTCGTGTGCGCTCGTTGCGGGCGTTAGGACCCTGCCATGTGTTGTTGGAGTGGCAACTGCTGCAGTTTTGGGCGTACAGCGTTTCGCCCGCAATTGCGTCGCTGCTAACAAGCTCGACCGGTGGTCTGCGCATCGAGTCCAGCCAGGCCTGGAACTCCTCCGGCTCGTCGGCCTTGACGCGGAATCGCATCTTGGCGTGAGCCTCGCCGCAGAACTCCGCGCACTGGCCGAAGTAAAACCCCGCGTCGTCGGCGCGCATCGCAAGTTCGCGTACGTCTCCCGGGATGATGTCCAACTTCCCGGCGAGTTTCGGCACCCAGAAGCTGTGCAGAACGTCGTCAGAGTGCAACGTGAAGTTGACCCACTGGCCCACCGGGATGTGGATCTCGTTCGCAGTGACAACGTCTTCACCCGGGTACTCGACCTCCCACCACCACTGGTGGGCGCGAACCGTAACATCAAGCACCGGGCCCTGATCTGACGGCGGTCCATCCTGGTCGTAAATCGTGATGATCGTCGGAACCGCGATCGCGGCCAGGATTATTACCGGGACGATGGTCCAGATCACTTCCAGCTTGTTGTTGCCGTGTATCTGGGCTGGAAGGGATCCGTCATCGTTCCCACGTCGGCGGAACCGGATGACTGAGTAGATCAGCGCGCCTTCGACAAGAACGAAAACGACCGCAGCGATCCAGAAAATGAAGATGAATAGGTCGGCCTGGGTATCGGCAATCGGCCCATTCGTCCCGAAGGTGGACTGCGCATCGCCTTTGTTACAGGCGGCAAGTATCACCGGCACGACCGGGATCAAGAACGCAATCCGGGGGCGTGCTTGCGGCAGGAAGCGACGCGGGTTCATTCGGCGGTTCTGAGTCCTTACGTCGTGGGGCTGTACGGGACCGGGAAATTCACGGTTCGATAGCTTGGGAATGGCCATTCGTGCAATTCTGAACAAGCGGGCGAAAGGATAGCAGGTGGCATTTGGGCCTGCAACACAATTGGAGACCTCCGTCCGTCGAGTCATCGCCGAGTTTGAAGTTACACTCGGTCTCCCGGCAAGACATTCCGACGTTGCAGATGGTCTCCTACTTTTCCTAATGGCTGATATCGGTCGAACAACCCTTGTGATCGCGACCCGGAATCCGGGCAAGGTCACAGAGTTCCGGCGCCTTCTTGGAGCCCTGCCGCTCCGGGTCGTATCGCTCGACGAAGCTGGCGTCGACGCCGGTTTTGAGGTCGACGAGACCGGGAAGACCTTCGGCGATAACGCACGTCTGAAGGCGGAGCAGTACCACGCCGCGTCTGGCGAGTTGACGCTGGCGGACGACTCGGGAATCGAGGTAGACGCGCTCGGCGGCCGCCCCGGCGTCCACTCCGCCCGTTATGTGAGGCCGGGGCAGACGGATGAGGAGGGGCGGGAGCGGATGTTGGAGGAGATGGGAGACGTCCCCGGCTGGCGGCGCCAGGCGCACTACCGGGTCGTGATCGCCATCGTCGGCCCGCAAACGGGCGGCGAAATCCACTGTTTCGACGGCGCCTGTGAGGGGGCGATCGCCCACGCGTCGATCGGTGTCGGCGGCTTCGGATACGACCCGATCTTCTGGCTACCCTCCGAGCGGCGGACGATGGCGGAACTCTCCGCTGACGAGAAGGACGCGGTAAGCCACCGTGGAGTCGCCGTGCGCAAGGCGATCACCTATCTGAAAACAGTGATCTGACTGGAAATACGACGGGCAACCGGAATTTTCGTCACGTTCGAGCAATCGTCGTACAATCAAACGCCATGAGACCCGAACA
>JAQBUX010000139.1 GCA_027623795.1 Chloroflexota bacterium | reverse complement strand
CCTGCCGAACTGATCGCAGCTTACTCAACCCCAGCCCAGATCGCGAGTTTTTCAGCACCCTGCTAGTTCTTCCTCGATCGCACCGTCCGCCATTCGAATGATCCGGTCCGTCGACCTGCCCACAGCGATGTCGTGGGTGACGATCACGAACGTGAGCCCTTGCTCCACGTTCAGGCGGCGCATGAGCGCGGTAATGTCCGCCGCGTTGCCGCTGTCTAGATCACCCGTCGGCTCGTCGGCCCACACGATCGCAGGTCGGCTGGCCAGCGCTCGCGCTATCGTGACGCGCTGTCTCTGGCCGCCGGACAGTTGGCCCGGACGTTGGTGGGCCTGATCTGCGACGCCGACCATCGCCATGGCCTCTTCGGCGCTCTTTCGCGCCTCACCGGCGTTCACCCGCGACACCAGTTGGGGGAGCTCAACGTTTTCCACGGCGCTGAGTACCGGAAGCAGGTTATAGAACTGGAACACGAAGCCCATGCGACGGGCCCGGTGGCTGGTTCGCTCCCTGTCGGACATCTCGCTGAGCGGCACGCCTTCGATCAAGACTTCGCCTTCGTCGATGCTGTCCAGTCCGGAAAGTCAGTTAAGGAGCGTTGTCTTGCCGCAGCCGCTGGGCCCCATGATCGCCAACATCTCGCCACGACGGACGGTCAGGTCCAGCCCTCTCAGGGCGTGTACAGGGATTCCGCCAGCATCAAATGTCTTACTAACAGCCCTGGCTTCGATGACAATGTCTGAATCCACACTGGTCTCCTACACCTCCCATCGATGCCTGCTATTCCGGCCGAGTGTGGTTGGACACCCGGCCGACCTCCCTGTCGCGATCCGTGACTTGCACGGTCTTCTCATTGAGACGAGAGTCGGATGAAGTGGTCGTGAGATTCCGTCGAAAATATGTAAGCGTTCTGTGAGAATATCCCCGGTGCCAACACGCGGCCGCGCCGAAATATTCGTCAGCATTGAGGGATCGGGAGGCAGGATCGGCGTCACCCGTCCGCACACGGAACATGCCGCGTCCGTGTTACGTCAACTGAAACTCACACAGGCCCGGAAGTTAGTGACGAATTGCTGGTTGGCTACGACCAGTACGTCTGTTGCAGCGAGCCCATCTTTCCGTCACCGGCGCGCCACACGGCGCCTTTCGGGTCCCACGGGTTGGCGGCGAGCCATTCCTCATTGAGCTCTACACCGATGCCCGGAGCGTCCGGCACGGGGAAGAATCCGTCCTTCTGCACCGCTGATGTCCCGGATGTCGCATCCTGGAACCACGGCTGGAGCCCACCTTCCTGGATCATGAAGTTAGGCGTGCAAGCATCCAGTTGGATCGCCGCGGCCGTGCAGATCGGACCGTACGGGTTGTGCGGCTGAAAGCCCACGTAGTGCGCTTCCGCCATCGCCGCGATCTTCTTGAGTTCAAGTATCCCGCCAGCCTGTACGACGTCGGGCTGGATCATCGCCACGATCTGCCTCTTTAGCAGGTCTGTGTAGTCCCACTTCGTGAACAGCCGTTCACCGGTGGCGATCGGTATGTTCACGGCCTCGGCGACTCGTTGCAGTGCGTCGAGGTTCTGGGGTGGCACCGGCTCCTCATACATGAACGGGCGGTACTCCTCCACGGCGTTGCCCATGTGGATCGCTGCGGCAGGGGCGAGCCTGCCGTGTACCTCAAGCAGTAGCTCGACGTCGTCGCCGACAGCCTCCCGGACCGCCTTCATCTTGGCGATCGCGTGCCGCTCGGCATCGCGTTGAAGGAATATGCCGGTGTGATCGAACGGGTCTCCCTTCAGGGCCGTAAGACCCTGTTCGACGAACCCCATGGCGCGCTCGACGGCTAGCTCCGGTGTGTCGCCATCCCAGCGGCCGTACGTCCATATCTTGTCCCGCATCTTGCCGCCGAGCAGCTGGTAAACCGGGACGCCGAGCGCCTTGCCCTTGATGTCCCACAGGGCGATCTCGATTCCACTTATGGCCGACATCTGGATCACGCCGCCACGGACATGGAAGTGGTGGTAAAGCCGTTGCCAGTGTTCTTCGATACGGCCCGGGTCTTTGCCGACAAGTGTCTCGCCAAACTCTTCGACCATGTTCGCGACCGCAAACGGACCGCAGCTTGACTCGCCCCAGCCGGTAATCCCCTCGTCCGTCTCGATCTTGACGTAGACGTAATTTCGGCTCCCGAACGGTGTGTGTGCCGAACTCGGGATCGCTTTGACGCTCGTGATCTTCATAACTGGTTCTCCGCGGATTTGGCCCGTGTCGTTCCGAAACTACCGGGGGATTACGCCCACTCGGTCTGTTGCATCGACGGCCAGTAGGCGTCCCTGGCGTAGCCTTCCGGCGTCATCTGCGCGACGGGCGGATTTGCACGAAGAACCGATTCATTTATCTCGATCCCGATCCCCGGCGCCGTCGGCACGTCGAAGAAGCCGTCTTTCTGCTTCGGGAACCCGCCGATTACGACCTCGTCAAACCACGCGCCGTGGCCGCCCTCCTGGATCATGAAGTTGGGAGTGCAGGCATCCACCTGTATTGCGGCCATCGAGTTGACCGGCCCGTATGGGTTGTGAGGCTGGAATCCGACGTAGTGGGCCTCCGCCATCGCAGCGATCTTCTTTAGCTCAAGGATTCCGCCGGCGTGCCCGATGTCCGGCTGGATCATCGCCACGATCTGCTGTTCCAGGAGTTCAGTGAACTGCCATTTGCTGTAGAGGCGTTCACCCGTAGCCAGCGGGACATTAATGGCGTCGGCAACGCGCTTCATTGCCGCGATGTTCTGCGGAGGAACCACTTCCTCAAAGACGAAGGGCCGATACTCCTCTATCGCCAGGCCCACCCGTATGGCAGCGGCCGGCGCAAGTCGCCCGTGGGCTTCCACCAGGAGCTCCACGTCGTCGCCGACGGCTTCCCTGACCGCCTTGAGCTTGGCCACCGCGTCCCGCTCAGACTGGACTGAGCTGAACAGCCCCTGGTGCCCGAACGGGTCACCCTTAAGCGCCGTCAACCCGGTCGCCACCTCGCGCAGGGCGTGTTCGACACAATCGTCTGGCGTTGCTCCGTCCCACCTGCCGTAGGTCCAGATCTTGTCCCGCATCGCCCCACCGAGTAGCTCGTAAACCGGCACGCCGAGGTCCTTGCCCTTGATGTCCCACAGGGCGATCTCGATGCCGCTGATCGCAGCGAGCTGTATCACCCCGCCGCGGACGTTGTGATACAGGTGGTAGAGCCTCTGCCAGTGCTCCTCGATCCGGTGCGGGTCTTTGCCGATCAGCGTCGCGCCGATCTCGTCCACCATTCCGGAAACGATCAGGGGACCGCATGTCGATTCGCCCCAGCCGGTGATTCCTGCGTCCGTCTCGATCTTTACGTAGACAAAATTACGCCTGTTTCCCCTCATATCGGGTGACGGGGCGGCGCTCTGTATTCCCTCGACGTTTGTGATCTTCACGGCGTGCTCCTGAGGCTCCGGTCCCGTCAGATGACTGATTCCGGTTGAAGGTCCAACCGTACCAGCGCAAACTTACGTCAAAGGTCGGCAACTCGCCAGCCCATGACGCCTGGACGCTCGTGGTCAGTTCATGTGCCCGGGGCACCAGCTCACGGAGGTGTCTTCCGCATGTTCAACAAGATCTTGATCCCGCTGGACGGAACGCTGGGCTCCGAGCGCGTCCTTGACTGGATCAAACCGTTTGCGCGCTCAGGCGCCGAACTGCACCTGGCCACCGTCGTGGATTCACGACACGCCGAGGCGTCACAGGACCTGGACCACCTGACCCGGTCGATCTCGGAATCAGCCGAGCGCTACCTGCACGGCTTACTGGACAAGGTACGCAAAGAGTTTCCTTCGACCCACGCGACCATAGCCACTGGTCGTCCTGCGCGAGAGGTTTTGCGGATCGCCTCGGCCGTGGACGCTGACCTGATAGCGATGGAATCCTACCGCGGGTCAACCGTCATGCGCGGCGTGCTCGGAAGCACCACCGATGCGGTAATCCGGTCGGGGCGCATCCCTGTCCTGGTACTGCCGCCCGGGGCCGCTGAGATTGAGGCTTCCGAAAAACCCGATACGGTGCTGGTCCCTCTCGACGGCTCGGAGATTGCCGAGCGCGCTCTTGCCATCGCGGTGGAGATCGCAGCCGCTTTCGGGTCGGAACTATTCCTGTTGCGTTCGACGACGAGCGCTGTGTACGGGGCCGGCGCTTACGGCGCGGACGCAGCCCACGCCTGGCAGAGGGCGCTTGAGTACCAGAAGAAGGAGGCCGCCGATTATCTGGAAGAACTGGCGAATCGTGTGAGGTCAGACGTTCCTTCCGTGCGCACCCAGGTATCGACGGATTTCGGTGCGACCGCGGTGCTCGCGGCCCTTGAGGGGTCGCCGTCCACGATGGCCGTCATGGTGACGCACGGCCGGGGCGGGTTCCGCCGCCTCGTCCTCGGCAGCGTCACCGATAAGGTGGTGCGCTCTGGTCACGCCCCGGTACTCGTGCTGCCGGCCCACTCGGTACCGGCCGATCAAACCGGAATCGGCGTGACGCAAAAGGTCAGAGACGTCATGAGCAGCCCCGCAATCACGACGACAGGGGATACGACCCTCGGCCGGGCGGCGCGATTGATGCTGGACAACAACATCGGCTCACTACCCGTTGTCGACGAGTCTGGCGCGTTCGACGGGATCATCACGGAGAGCCTGTTTCTTCCATCCGAACGACATGTGCCGTTTTCTCGCGATCCGATCTTCAAGGTGTTCGATCAGTCGGTCGGTGGCGCCGAGGGGCTCAGAGATGCGTTGCAAGCGCTGCGGGATCGGCCCGTCAGCGAGATCATGCTGAAGGGCAGGGCGACCGTCTCAGAAGAGACGGAGCTGACCGAAGCGGCGGCTCTCATGATGCGGGACGCGATCACGCACCTTCCCGTCCTCAAGGACGGTGAGGTGGTGGGCATTCTTTCCCTCCACGACCTGCTTCGCCTGCTCGCGGACGACCGCTAATCATGGCCGGTTCGATGAGCCCCGATGAGATCACTTCGTTCCTGCGCGGGCCTATCATCGCCCGGCTCGCCACGGTGCAGCCGGGCGGGGCGCCGTACATTGCGCCGGTCTGGCAACAGTGGGACGGCGAACGGCTCTACGTGGTCGGCCGCGCCGGGTCGGAATTCGTCGACCACGTCCGGCATGAGCCGCGCGTAGCGGTCTCGTGCGCAGACGATGTCAACCCGGAACATGCACGCGTGTTGATCGAGGGGACCGCGGAGGTCCTGGAAGGCCCGGCGCCGATGACCGGGCTTATGCTCCGGATAGCGGAAGAGATGGCCGTGCGGTATATGGGCCCCGATGGACCGATGTATGTGCGGCGGACGGTCGACCGTCCGCGCTGCCTGATCGCCATCACTCCGGAACGGATCGTTTCCTGGGTGGGCGGTGAGTGGCATCCTCGCTATCGGTAACGGTCAACCAAAACTCAAGGCGAACGCCTGGATGGGACTCCCGCTCATCCTCCGACGGGCTCAGGTCGGGCTCCGATCACCCGTACCGAATACGGGGGCAGGCCGTCTCCCGCCGCGAGACGAGGCGCATGAAACGCCTGCGCTCGTCTGAAACTTCGTCAACCGCCACCGCTCGCCCGGGCGCGGCGATAGAGCGCGTACCAGATCCTGACATGGCCGGCATGCTCGTCGTAATGGAGTACCGTGCTCTCGTCCAACTGGCGGCGCATCCGCGTTCCGGTCGTAAACATCTCCGCGGGCGCGGACTCGATAGCGTCCCTCAGGGCGCGGTGTGTCGCATCGAGATGCGTACTCGTCTCCGCGACCGTCATCCCGACGAAACGTTGCCTTTCTGATTCGTTGAAGGCGTCGATGTCGTCGGGATCGTCGACCGGAATGCCGTCCAGCAGGGCGGCAGTCAGCCGAGACTCCCATATGGCAAGGTGCGCGATCAGGTCCTTGACCGACCAGTCGCCGCAGGCGCCGGGCACCTCCATATCGGCAGCGGTCAGTGGCTCTAGCGCGCGCTTGAGCGATCGCCAGGAGTCGTCGACCGCGGCGCGTATTTGTTCCTTAATCAGGGCATCTCCTCCTGCGCATCCGCTCTTTGTCGGCCGACGAAACATCTTCGCACGCGGAAGGCCTCTGATGATGACGCCGGGTTGACTGGCGCGTGAACCACGGTTAGCGTCTCGCCCGCCGCGAGGGGCGGAGCAGGCCAGGTTGCCACACCAAGGTCGCCACACAAGGTTGGAGAATACAGATGACTACCGTAGGCACCGGAGACCTCAAGTTCCAGTTGGACCCTGACTGGCCCCGTGGCATGCCGGAGGGATGGGAGTTCACGCTCGCTTCCGGCGTCGCCGTCAACTCACGCGACGAGGTGTATGTTTTTTCCCGCGGCGTTCACCCGATAACGATGTGGACCACCGACGGCGACTTCATCACGTCGTGGGGCGAGGCGTCGTGCCTTGATCCCGCAGACAGGTACAACGGAACGTTCCGAGACCCGCACGGGATCTACGTCGGCCCGGACGATTCGATCTGGCTGACCGATACTCAGACACACACCGTCACCAAGCACACTCGGCTCGGCGAGAAATTGCTCGAACTTGGGCGTCGTGACTATGCCAACGTTGCGGTTTCGCAGACGGGAGACCACGGCCTGCCGTTCAACATGCCGTCCGGCGTTGTCCTGAACGACGCCGGTGAGATCCTCGTCTCCGACGGATACGCCAACCGCAACGTTCATCGGTTTTCGCCCGACGGCGAGCTGTTGAATTCTTGGGGACGCGCAGGGACCGGCCCCGCTGAGTTCGGGATGCTTCACAACATCGGCATCGACAGGGCGGGGCGGATCTACATCGCCGACCGGCCCAACTCGCGGGTCCAGATTCTCGAACAAGACGGGACCTTTGTTACCGAGTGGACCGACGTCATAAACCCGGGCGCGTTCTGGCTCGGCCACGACGGTCTGATGTACGTGGTCGAGCAGGGCCAGCCGACCGGCGTCAGCGTGTTCACTGTGGACGGCGAACTGGTGTCGCGCTGGCGCGGGCCGGAGAACGGGATGGAGGCGCCGCACGACATCTGGGGCGACTCAACCGGAAACCTGTACGTGGCCGAGATCGGCCTCGTCGGACATGGTCAGCGTGTTCAGAAGTACTTGCGGCTGTAACGAGCGGAAGGTGGTCCCGGGGGGCGTGTCCATTCTGGTGGCCAATACCGGCCTGCCGGATGGCTGAAGAGAGCATCGCCTGCGCTTCTCATCACGCGCCGGACCTGATTGTCTCTCCCCAGCTCCATGGCTGTGGGCGGGGTTTGCGGGATACACGTAGGGCATGGCATACGCCCGCCTCGGCGATTTGGGAACCTAAGGGGGCGTATGACGGACAAATATCCGCCG
>JAQBUX010000138.1 GCA_027623795.1 Chloroflexota bacterium | reverse complement strand
GCAGACCGTCCTGACTCTCTCTTATTTCAGCCCCGAAATACTGTCTCATTTTGCTGACGTCCAACAGGTTTCCGGTACAGCGCCTCGATGCCCATGCGACGCATCAGTGCCCCAACGTGTCTGCGCCCGCAACGTGAGCCTTCCCGCCGCAGCATGTCCCGCATCATCCTGCTGCCAACGAACGGATGCTCTAAGTGCAGCTCATCGATGCGGCGCATCAGCTTGAGAGTGGCGCCAGACACCGGGCGCGGACGGTAGCAGACAGAACTCCGGCTGAGCCTGAGGGCTTTCGCCTGCTTGCAGACCGGCAGCCTGTGGCTCCGGCTGATCATCGCCTTTCGCTCAGCAGGCCGGCCTTTGTGAGCGCTCCCTCTAAAAAATCGTTCTCCAGCGCCAGCTCGCCGATCTTGGCGTGAAGCGCCTTCAGGTCCACCGGCTTCTCAACCGGGCCGGAACCTGTGCCGAACACCTCCTCGGCCCGCTCCAGCAGATGGCTCCTCCACTGCGTGATCTGGTTGGGGTGAACATCGAACTGGCTCGCTAGCTCCGCAAGCGTCTTCTCGCCCCGGACTGCTGCCAACGCCACCTTGGCCTTGAACTTCGCCGAGTGATTCCGGCGGGGTCGTCTGGTCATCTCTTCTCGCTCCTGTTTCTGATGGCAACATCATGCCATCTCAAGGCAGCGATTCCAATTATCGCACTGTCCAGTTTTCCGGGACCACTTCTCTTCGATCCCTAGCCTTTGGGAACTCGCAAATATACCTTGCGAGGCGGCCCGCCGGTCTACCGGTCTAGAGGAATGGCTACCCGCCGCCTCCCGGTTTGATTAATTTTGATTTCGGCAACTGCCGCTCACCGCACACGGCTGTCGTCGGCACCACGAACCGCCCTGTCACGCCGTGGAAGGGTCAAATCATCAGGTATCAACGATTTATGGCGGTGAGATCGTCGGTTTCTTGAAAACGACGCCGTTTGAATTCGTCCAAAATCAAAAATCCCCAAGCCGATCCAAGTTTCCAGAGGCCGTCAGGTCACCAAGAAGATCAGGAAAAGCAGGAACGAATATCTATATAGATGTATCCCATTCATGGTTTTCCTGCCCATCGCACCGGCGTGATCCAGGGCCGCACCATGATTCGCGTTTCGGTCCGGCACCCAGTACACTCTCGGTACAGCGGTTTCGTGTTTTGGGGCGAGATCGAGCGGTTGGTTAGTCGGTAGAAAATCGACTAAACCGCTGTATGTAGCTTTGGCCCGGCCGTCAGGCCGGTCGGATAGAGCGGTCGGCTGTTAACCGATTGGTCGCAGGTTCGATTCCTGCCTCCGGAGCCAATTCACCAACCGACGGCTGTAATTAGCTTTGCAGCCCGCTCCACATGCCCCGTCTGTCATCACAACATTAGGGTGCGGCGTCAGATGGGGCGGTCGGCCAGGCCGGCTTCCGGTGCCACGGGTCCCAGTAGTCTTGATTCCCGAACCTGCCTTTGCCTTGAATCCGCCAACCGAGGCTGCACTCTCCCTGACCGGCTGGCGAGGGATCGGACACGTTTGCCGGGGGCGATCATGGTTACCGCCCCATTACTCGGCAACACGAAAGCAACACTTAGCCCGTCTGCCGTGGCGTATGAACAGCAAATGAACGGCACGGTTACGATGCGGCCTGTATGGGGAAGCTGGACCCCCGGTCATCCGACCTGCTACATCGGCTCAACCGAACGCAACCACACGAACGCATTTACGTCTGTCGGTAAATACCCTGGTCCGGTAATATGAAAAAGTTGTGAACACGCCGGTGAGCCCGAGGTCACGACTTCCCTCGGCGTCGTCTCTGTCTCCTTCTTCGGCGCCGAGGACTGTCAATCACTACCCGCCGATCAGGCGAGACGCACCGAGGTCCGTATGCCGTCGGCATTTACGAGATGTGGTGGGCGCGCGCCCGGGCTACAGAATCACGGTGGTCACGAGCCGTCCACGTGGTTCGAGGGCGTCGCCAATCCGTCGAGCAAACGGATCCAACGGCTGATAGATCGGCTCTTGGACCAGGCAGAGGCGGCTATCGAAAGCCGTGATTGGGCGACCGTGCGCGAGTCGGCCCAGATCGCTCTGGCGATCGACCCGTACAACGCCGATGCTCAGGCCTTCGTGTTCATGGTGGCCCAGATGTACGGGACAGACCCCGGCATGGCCCAGTAGCGGCGCCCGTCACGCGATTGCTGCTACGCAGGAGACACTTCTCCTAGTCGCAGTTCCGGAAGCTGCCTGATCTCGTCTATCTCGGCGTTCGGCGTCTCGACAGGGCTTTGGGGGACTTGATCGGCGTAGATGCCCTGGCGGATCCTGACGGTCCACATGTCCGCCGCGTTTGCGCCAGATATGTCTCGATCCAGCCGGTCCCCGACCATCACGGCTTCGTGGGGTTCGCAACCCGCCAGTTCGAGCGCGTACCGGAATATGGCGGGGTCAGGTTTTCTCAACCCGGTGTCGGCTGAGCCAACGACGACCTCGAAGTAGGAAAGCACACCTTCACGCCCCAATATTTCCTTCAGGCCGGCGCGATGGTTCGAGATCACTCCCAGCCGATAGCTTTGGCGCAGGGTCTCAAGCACGTCTTCGACGCCCTCATAGAACGGCTGTGCCTGAAGTTCGACGGCGAGAGTCGCCATGACGCCGGACAAGCGTTGTACCGGGACTCCGATCTCCATCAGAGCTGCGGGCAGAAATATCCCCTCCTCGGACTTCTCAAGTTCGATGAGCCGGTCGTAGAGCCTTTGTTGATCTATGCGGATTCCGTGGAGACTCAGGTGGCGTTCACAGGCGGCTGCGATGCCTTCGTAAATCGAAAACTCGTCCTTTAGCGTCCCTCCCCAGTCCAAAAAGACCCATTTGATGCCGTGAAATGCTGGGGTCACCGGTCCGCTCCAGATCGACGCAAGGTCGGGTTCCGTACCGGGGTAACCCGGTCCATTGAGCTCGGAAGTTGGCGTCTGTCAGGCCCCGGGTTTGATCGCACGCCCGCGCTCAACTCGTCTGCAGTCGGCCCAGCCAGATGCCGATGAAGACGAGCGACAGGCCGATGGCGTTGTTCAGGATGATGTTGCCGGCGGCCCACAGGTATCGGTCGTCTCGTATCAGTTGGCCCGTATCGAACGCGAACGTTGAGAACGTCGTGAACGCACCGAGGAAACCGACCAGCACGGCGATCCTTGCTTCGCCCGTTAGCAGGTCACGCTCCTCGGCGAGTGAATAGATCAGCCCGAACGCAAGCGAGCCGAGGGCGTTCGCCGCCATCACCCCGAACGGAAAACTGGTGTGCGATTCCCGTTGCACCCAGGTGGCGATGGCGTACCGGCCTATGGTGCCGAGACCGCCCGCGGCGAAGAGGAACAGGATTCGTTCCATCAGGTTCGGCGTGCTGATGCGTTGGGGGGGAGAATCGGTCGTACCGCTGGGCTGCCCAAACTGCCTAGCCTTCAAACCTCAGGCAGGTCATCGTCCGCGTGATGCCCGGGATCGACTCGACGCGGTCGCGCAGCACCGATCTAAGTGCATTCAGGTCGTCTGACTCAACGACCGCGATCACATCGTACGGACCGGTAACGCGGTCGGCCTGGAGCGTCGCAGGCAGGTCTCGGATCGCTCCCAGCACCCGGTTGCCGGTTCCCGCTGATGCCTCGATGAGGATGTAAGCCCGGATCTTCATTATTCGCTCCGACCCTGATACGTGCCGATTTTAGGGATAAGCGTGGATTCTGGATCGTGATTCTGGAACCCGGGGCGTCGGTGGATGGTCGACGCATTATAGTGCGTCGCTCTCGACCCGCCGCGAGCATGTTCAGCGTCTCCCCGGCCGCGAGACGCGATCGAGTATCGGGGATCAGGCGCTACGTGACCCTGCCACCCGGTTCGCGGACATCGCTGTCAAGTGCATCGCCTCGGCGTCCCACCGCGCCGGACCCTGGTTCCCGGGTCGTGAGGCGCGTCCACGTTGAGCAGGCGCCATCGTACGCGGCGCCCTTCGAGAGCCTCAGGGCGCTGTTATCCGGGCTACCGGCCTCGAACGTTCGCTGTTGACGCGACAACCGCTTGAAACGGCCGATGCTGACGGGAAATCGCCTGAAACGGTCGCTCCTGACGCAAAATGGCCTCGAACGGCCGCTGCTGACGCGACACCGCTTGAGACAGCCGTTGCTGACGCAACCTCGCTTTGAAACGGCCGTTCCTGACGCAAAATCGCCTCGATCGACGCCAGTTCCGCCCGCGTCAGGCCTTCGCCACTTCGACGGCGGTTCCCGGCTGTACGGAACGAAGGACCGTCGGATCTCCCTCGATCATCCCGAAGACGTTCACGGCGCTGGCCGGTCGTATCTCGTCGCCCTGAGACATCGGCGTCGGCCCGAAAAACAGACACAGCGCGCTGCCCGGGGGCCAGTACGCGATCGCACCCAGCTCTACCGTCTCTTGCGCCGTATCGTCGGCGTCGGCGGAAACCGGGATCGAGAAGTAGATCTCGTCGCCCCAAGTGCTGGCGGCCGCGGTGATCGGAAGGGCGTCCCACACGCCATCGGCCGTCGGAGAGTCGTCGAGCTCGCCGTCGACGGTCACCTCTCCTGCGCGTATCGTGATTCTTCGATCAGACATCCGTGCTCCATCGAATGGCATTGATTCGTTCGTCGGGCTGCGCCGTTTTTGGGGTTAGCCACCCCGGTCAGCCTTCCACCGCTCCCAGAGCCGGCGCGTCTCGTCGTTGAACGGGTAGTACGCCTTGGGCGACTCGCCGGTACGTCGCGTGTAATCCAGAACGGCCTGCTCCATCTCGTCGTGCTCGATCGCCCACGGGAGAATCTCTTCGGCAAGCTGGGACGGGAGAACAACGACGCCGTCGTCATCGCCCATCACGATGTCGCCCGGCCAGACGAGGACGCCGCCGCACTGGATCGGCTCGTTGACCTCGTACGGCAGGATGTGATCTTCTCCGACGATCGAGGTCGAGCCGCCCGCGTAGACGGGAAAGCCGTAGGCCGCCACCGCGGCGCCGTCACGGACCGCTCCGTCCGTCACCAGCCCGGCGCCCTTACGTGTCAGGATCCGGGAGTAGACCACGTCGCCGCCCGTCGAGACGTTTGAAAGCCGCATCGCGTCCGTCACGAGCGCGAAGCCGGGACCAACGCTGTCCACCGCCTTCCAGCGCGGCGTTTCGTTAAATCCATCGCCCTGCCCCCCGGTTGCGATCCTTGCAGCGAGATCGGGGCGTACCGGGAGGCTGCGCAGGGTCACGGCGCGGGCGCACAGCCTGCGACCCGTTGCGATCGGTTTTACGCCCTCCATGAACACCCGGTGGTAGCCCCGCTGGCGGAGCGCGCTCAAGACGGTCGCGTTCGACACTTCCGCGAGGCGCGCCAGCGTCTCGTCCGATACCTGTGCGGAGGGTTCAGTCACATGGTCCTCAATTCGTGCCGTGCCAGCGGGCCGGGTCCACGCCGCTGAAGTCGGATGCCCGCCCGGGGTCGTACAAGTCGATACAGATGGCGCGGCGTTTGGCTTCGCTACCCGATTGGCTTCGCGAGCTTTTTGGCTCCGCGGTTGGGGCCGTTCTGGACGGGGGCGTCCGGAGACTCAGGGAATCGCCCGGCAACGCCACTAAGGGCGGAAGTATAGCAAGGGGGTCCGTCCTGACGATCCGACGACCCCCTTCGTGAGCCACGTTTGCTAGACTCCTCACAATCTCACTCCCGCGGACGACAGCCAGACGATCCCGACGGACCGCTGGCCGAACCGTTTAACACCCACCGGAGGCCCTGTTGGCCCAGCACAATACCAGCGGCTCGCGACTCGTGGCTCTACGGCAGATCTGGGACGAAACTCTCGACCCGCGTAGACGAGCATTTGTCGGATTCGGGGTGCTCACGGTGCTGGTGGCCGCCGTGTTTTCTACCGGGGGCGGGGTAACCGCCAGCGGCGTGTCCATCTCGGCGTACATCGCGGCTGTCACGACTTTAATGCTGGCGCGTCGGGGATACTTCGCAGATCGAGCGACGGTGTTCCTGGACCGGAATGGTGAGCGCGTCGAGACACGCCAAAAGGTGCGGCCAGTTCTCAAACGTGACCGTGTCCAGCCGTTGTACGACCCGGCCTGGATGACGGCGGAAGAGGCCCTCTCCTTCTACCCGCCCTCGGCGCGCGTTCTCGGGGTGGTACATAAAGGCGAAGCCCGGGCCTTCCCGCTCGCCGTTTTGAGCTATCGGGAGTCTGTTCGCGACACGGTAGGTGGCGCGCCGCTCGTCGTCATGTGGGCGCCCTTTTGTTACACCGGCAGAGCCTTCCTCTTGCCCGCCGGGAACGCGAGCCTCCGTTTCGGCTCGACCGGCCGTGTGATCATCAACTCTCCCGTCGTCTACGACCTGGATACAGGAACGGAATGGCTCCAGTATCAGGGCGCGGCGCTTGACGGCCCGGACCTGGGCTCCACCATGGCCGAAATACCGTCCCTGAATACGACGCTGGCGGCCTGGGTAGCGGCCTTCCCGGAGACCACAGTGATCAACGACCGGGTTGCGCCGACAGGCGATCTGTTCGACAACTACTACGCCGGAAGCCGGGCGGGAATGCACAGGGCCCCGCATCGTGACCCACGGTGGCCGGCGAAAGAGATCGTTGCGGGAGTCGAGATCGACGGCGACGCCTGCGCTTTCCCGATTTCATGGCTTCAGATCGAACCGATCATGCACGAAGAGGTCGGTGGACTGCCTCTGGTTGTGGCGTACGAGGAGCACAGCGCGTCCGTTGTCGCGTTCCGGGCGGATATCGGCGGTCGTCGTCTCACGTTCGAGCGGGAGGGCGAGGCCGAACAATCGGAACCGCCCGTGGAGCCGGACGGCGAGTTCGACGACTCCTACGACGACAGCGCGTCAGAGTGGCAAGGACCCGAGTACCGGCCGATGATGCTTCGCGATCTGGAGACCGGTAGCCGATGGCACGCGATCAACGGCGTCTGTGTCGGGGGAGAGCTCGCCGGTGAAGGTCTTGAGCCGGTCGTCGCCGGGTTGACTTTCTGGTTCGCCTGGACGAATTTTCACCCGTCGGCGCGGTTGCCTCCGCGACCGGACCTGAGCGGGCTGGCGCCCGCGGTCGATGATGCCGGATAACGTGATGACGGACCGGCGCGACCCCGATGGCGGCGGGCGTATCCGGCGCGGCCTGACGGGCGTTGTGCTCGCGGGCGGATTGTCGTCCAGACTTGGCCGTCCGAAGCCTTTGGTCGTCCTCGGTGGCCAACTGGTTCTGGCGCGTATTAAGGCGGTTCTCGACAAGGTGTGCGACGAGACCGTGCTGGTCGTCGCAAAGGACCAGGACGACGCCACTCCCGACACGGGCGTGGCGCTGGGGATGCATGTTG
>JAQBUX010000137.1 GCA_027623795.1 Chloroflexota bacterium | reverse complement strand
CCGGCGGCTCGGGCGGCTCCGGTTCAGTCCGCACCGTTTCGGGCCGTTACATCCACCTGTTGACACTGCGTCAACCGGGTTCAAGCGACGCCGGGCCTGAGTCCTTCACGTCCTTGGAATCCCCGAAATCCCCGGGATCTGGGGAATCTGACAGACACCTGGCGCCCCCCGAGCACATGGAGCCCCCGGCTTCCGGGCGGTCCAACGGTGCCGTCGGACATGTGTCGCCGGACGCGACCACGCCGCTCTCGGACCCCGCCGCCGCCGGCGATCAGCGTTTCTTCGGCAAGTCCGCCGGTTATTCGATCGCCTTGCGGGAGTACGGGGGAGACGCAGCCGCCTGGTCCGCCGTTCTTGATTGCCTGGGCTACTCCCGGAACCGCCGGGCTTTTCGACAGGTCGCGTTGCGCCTCCCCTGGCCGGTGGCGCAACGTGCGATGGAGTGCGGAGGAGACGCCAGCCCGCTGCTCCGCTGGGCGGGAGGGCTCGGCCCGAAACCGCGACAGCTAAGGGGATTGCGCGCCTCGGCCGCGTCGCCTGACTGGGTACTCGGAGGGAGGCCGGACAACCGGCCGGAGCGGCGCCTGGACGCGGCCGCTGTCTTTGCTCGGCGCTGGCGGGAACGCGGTCCGCTCGACGACATCATCTCGGCGGTACGCACAGCGGCCGGGCCGAAGGAGCTGATCGGACGGTTTCTCGTCGCAGCGAACAGTCCGGGAGGGCGTTCGCTAGTCGGCCCCGGCCGGGCCGGGGAGATCGTCGTCAACGCCGTGTTGCCGGTTGTGCATGCCTGGTCGCTTATCGCGGACAGGCGGGATGTCGGCGAGAAGGCGCTCCAACTCTACCGAGATCACCCGAAGCTCCCGGAAAACGCCATCACGCGCGAGATGACGGCGCTGCTGGCGAAGAGCGGCGGCGCGCCGGACATCCGTGGGGCGCGGGAGCAGCAGGGGTTGATCTTGATGTACCGGAATATGACCGCAGGTTCCCTGTTTGCCCGTCCGCCCCAGTAAATCAAACGAATCAAGTAAATCAGAGGTAGGTCGGGGTAGCTCATCCTGACGAGCTCCGGTCCGCGGACGGAGACCCACCGGCCCGAATACACCGTCTTCGCCCGGATAGGCCCGTTCTCTCAGGAAAGGAACACCACTTTGCCGGATCAAACCCGTCCAAAGGTCACGATCATCGGCTGCGGGACGCCGACACCGACGCCCGAGGCCTTCGGCTCCGCTCACCTGATCGAGATGCCGTCGGGCGAGAAGGTACTGTTCGACTGCGGCCCGGCGACGACGCACAAGCTGGCGAAGGCCGGTGTGTCCGTCACGGAGATCGACAGGGTCGTTTTCACCCACCACCACTTCGATCACGACTCCGATTTTCCGACCTTTGTCCTGTCGCGCTGGGACCAACTGGTCCCGGCCGATGTACCGCTACACGTATACGGCCCGCCGCCCACCGCGAAGTTCTGCCGGGGAATCCTTGACGAGCCGGACGGGTTGTTTGCCCACGACTGGCTGGCGCGCGTCAACCACCCGGGCAGCCAGGTCACCTTCCGGGACCGCGGGGGCGTGCTGCCGCGGTCCAAGCCGCAGGTCGTGCCGCACGAGATCGGCGTGGGGACGTTCTTGGAACAGGACGGCTACCGCATAACGGCCGCGCGCGCCGAGCACGTCCAGCCTTATCTCGATTCGCTTGCGTACCGTGTCGATACGGACGGCGGCTCGGTCGTCATCACCGGCGACACCAGGCCCTGCGACAGCGTCACGAAGCTCGCACGTGGGGCTGACACTCTGCTGATGATGTGCTGGGAGTCGCACGACATGGTGTCGGGCACCGACCACGACCTGGCGACCTGCTCGATCCTGGGCGCAGCGGAGACCGCCGCCGAGGCGGGTGTGCGCCAACTCGTGATGGTCCACATCGGCGCGCGGTTGAGAAATCCGGAGATGGCGGAGGCGCGGGCGCGGGAGGCTGAATCGGCCTTTGACGGCGAGATCGTGTGGGGGGAAGAGCTGATGCGGGTGCCGCCGCCGAGGTAAGAACGTAAAGAAAGGTCACACGGGGGACAGGACTTCGCCGCATTTGCCTTCCATCAACCCGCCAACCCGCAGGGACGGTTATCGCTACGCTCACCCGTTCAGTGAGAGCCATCGTTCTGCCTCACGTGACCACGGTGTTTACGGCGCTTCATTCCGCTTTAGGCGCGGATTGCGATCCGGCAGGGGGCGCGGGACCGGGGTCGAACACAACACCGGCGTAGGATGCAACGCCTGTAATCCGTTCATCCTGAAAGACGCAGGCATAGTCGTATGACCACCGCCAACCAACTCCCGATCACCGTCGATTCCAACGTCGAGATGACGACGCGTGACAGCGTGATCTTGCGCGCCGACGTGTACCGGCCGGACGACGGCGCACCTCATCCCGTCCTCCTCTGCCGCACGCCCTACGACAAGCTGCGCGACCAGTACGTCCGCGTCGCCCGGTCGCTGGCGCCGCGTGGGTACACGGTTGTCGTGCAAGACAGTCGGGGCCGCTATGCGTCGGACGGGGAGTTTGTCTGGCAGTTCGCCGAGGCCGCCCAGAAGCAGGACGGCGAGGACGGCTACGACACCGTCGAGTGGGCGTCCCGTCAGCCCTGGTGCGACGGGCAGATCGGCACATGGGGCCACTCCTACCCCTCGTGGTGCATCTGGCGACTGGCCGCCGAGGCCCCGCCGTCGCTCACCGCGATCTTCGCGGGCGGGATGGCCTCAAACCTGATGGACCTGAACTTTGGCGTGTTCGAGACCGGCCGGCGTCTCGAGTGGACCTACCAGATGGCGGTCGACGCTCGGCGGCGCGCTGGCGACGAGTCTGGACCGCAAAGCTGGGTGGAGGCTGCGGAGTGGTGGCGCGAGGTCGAGCGCGGAAAGTGGACATGGTTCCTGCCCTTCGACGACATCCCCGACGACGCCTTCTCAACGCTCACCCCGCAGCTAAAGCGATACTTGCGCGAGCAGAACATCGACTTCTGGGACTTCAACAAGGTCTGGCCGAAGGTCGATGTCCCGACCTGCCAGGTCACCGGCTGGTGGGACCGGATCATCGGCACGATCGACAACTTCACCGGCGTGGTCCGGGACGGTTCGCCGGGACGACGCGATCAGCACCGTCTGGTCGTCGGACCCTGGGGCCACAGCCCGGACAGCTTCGTCCGAAACCAGGGCCCTCTGGACCTCGGGCCGGACGCCGACTGGCCTTACGAGGAGGTGATCGCCCGCTGGTACGACTGGCAGTTCAAGGGCGAGTACAACGGGCTTGAGGATGAGCCGCCCGTACGGCTCTTCATCATGGGCGAGAACCGGTGGCGCTGGGAGGACGAGTGGCCGCTCGCCCGGACGCGCTACACGGACTATTTCCTGTCATCAAACGGGAACGCCAACACGACGTTTGGCGACGGCGTGTTGACCACGGAGCCGGCGTCCGGTGAATCTCCGTCGGACACGTACGACTACGACCCCGCCGATCCGGTCATGAGCATGATGGGGCTCGACGCCCAGGCCGCGGCACGGGACCAGGCGCCGCTCGCCCATCGACAGGACATCCTCGTGTTCCAGACGCCGCCGCTGGATGAACCGATTGAAGTGACGGGACCGATAACCCTGCACCTGTTCGCGTCGTCGAGCGCTCCTGACACGGACTGGACCGCCAAGTTGATCGACGTCCACCCGGACGGCACGGCCGTGAACCTGACCTACGGCATCATGCGGGCGCGCTACCGGGACGGGTTCGAGGCGCCGGCCCTCATCGAACCCGGACGGGAGTACGAGTACACGATCAAGATCAATCCCACGGGCAACGTGTTCCTGCCCGGCCATCGCATCCGGCTTGACGTGTCGAGCTCCGACTTCCCGAACTTCGACCGTAACCACAACACGGGCCGAGATTTCTGGTCAGACGCCGAGTTACGGATCGCCCATCAGACGGTGTTCCACGACGCAGTCCGTCCATCGCGGCTGGTGTTGCCGGTGATCCCGCGATAACCGGGTGTGTCCGCGGACTGGGCAGACGATGTGGAACGACACCGAGCACGGGCGGACTCTTGTCCGCCCTTCGAGAGCCTCAGGGCGCGGAGGCGTGTTGACATGCGCACCCACGATCCGATGATCCCGCCAGATCAGGCCCGTCTCAATCCCTGAAGCTCGTAAAACCTGTCCAGCTCTCCGGCGCTGCGGACATAGAACAAGTCGACACCGGGCGCCGCTCCGGCCGAGATCGTCTCGCCGATCCGCGCGTATCGTTTTCGCCTCTGCCACATCTCCAGCACCGCCGAGTCGCGCGAAAGAAACAGTTGACGGAACGTCTCGCGATTGCCCCCGCAAACGATCTCCCTGGTCATGGCCCTTCGAACCGTTCGCTTGAGCCTGCGCCACAGTAAGACACGGAACGGAAGCTCCAGGACGATTACGGACTCGGCCCGCTCCAGGATCATCGGCAGCACGCAACGGGTCTGGTGGTCGGTCACCCACCCGTCATGGCCGGCGTTCATCTCCACGGTTACGATATCCTTGATCTCCTCGTCCGGCCGCATCCGCCAGCCGGGCGTCCACTGGATTTCGTCCAGTTCGATCTGCGCCAGACCGTGTTTGTGCGCGATCGCCCGTGCAAGTGTCGACTTGCCGCCCGCGCCGAATGCGGCGACGGTGCTGCGAAGCGGATGGTCGAGATCGACAAGGTTTACGTGATTAGATATCGGCATGGCGGCGACCTCAGAGATGAGGTTTTCAAGATACCCTACGCCCCTCGCATCACCCCCTGAGCCACCGAACCCGGCAACTCGACGACCGACAGGAGCCACCCGTTGACCACAGGCAAGACGTTTCCTCCCTCATCCGAACTCAAGATCGGGTTCGCTCACCACGCCTACCAGCTCAAGGAGCGGTTTGCTGCGCGCGATACCGGGATCGACCATTTCCAGGTGTACACGCGAGACGAACTGGCCGCCCGGATGCCTGAGATGGACGTGCTGGTCGTTTCCGGGCTGTGGCACGACGCGCTCCTGGACAACGCCCCGAATTTGCGCTGGGTCCAGTCCGTCGGCACGGGTTTCGACCAGTTCCCACTGGATAGACTGCGGGAGCGCGGCATCCACCTGACGCGCGCCTTCGGCGTCATGCGCGAGGCGGTCGCCGAACAGGCCATCGCCTGCATGCTATCGCTCGCACGCCACCTCCATTTCATGCGCGACTACCAGCGGCACCACGCGTGGCGCTCCTACATCTCTGACATCGGAAACCGGGAGGCTGAGCTCGCCGGCAAAACATGCGGGATCGTCGGATTGGGGCTGATCGGATCCCGGGTGGCCGAGCTTGCGAAGGCGTTCAACATGCGCGTCATCGCCACCAAGGGCGACCCGTCGACGTACGACGGCCCGGCGGACCAGGTGACCGGAGCGGACGGATTGGACGATCTGCTCCGGGAGTCCGATTACGTCGTCCTGACCTGCCCACTGACCGATCAGACGCGCGGCCTCATCAACGAACGAACCCTTGGCCTGATGAAGCGCAGCGCGTTTCTCGTGAACGTTGCGCGCGGCGGCTGTGTGGTGGATGAGGACCTCGTGCCCGCCCTACGTTCGTGCGAGATCGCCGGGGCGGCCCTTGACCACTTCCACGAAGAGCCGCTCGGCCCGGACAGCCCTTACTGGGAACTCGACAACGTGATCGTCACGCCGCACAACGCATCCGAGACGCGGATGTACGAAGAGAACCTGATGGACATCCTGGTCGAGAACCTTGGACGGCTGGGGCGTGGTCAGACGGAGCTACTTCATCAGGTCGTGTGAGCGACATCGCGGTCGCAAAGCGCGAGCACTTCGCAGGGGCGGGGCTTGCTTCGCCCGCCGCCGAACCTTCGAGGGTCCTTGTCCACCAGCCTCCAGGCGAGCCTGTCGTCGCGAAAAATCAGCGCAGTCCTGGCAGACGCTCTCAGGCAGCAGGCCGACGCGCATCATCAGATTGAAGACGAGGCACCCCAGGCAAAGGCCGAACACCGCCTCAAGCGCGGCCGCAAATACCAGCGCGCCCAGCACGCCGTACGCAGGCCCGGTCAATCCGAAACCGAAGTGCAGCACGGTCGCCGTCACCGAAAAAACAACGCCGATACTGGCCGCGAACCGCTTCGGTGGACCGGGTACGAACTTCGTCGGGTTGCCTATCGCAGGCTGAAGAAGCTTCGTCACAAACAGGGCCAGTGGGCTGAGCCGCGGCCCTGCGAGGACACGGGCGATGAATAATCCGTACGCCAGTACCGGCATGATCCACGGCTGGTCCAATGCGATCGCTGCGACGGCCATCAAAACGACGCCCCCGGCAACCCATCGTGCTACGTAGGAGTTGATGGGGTGTGGGAAGCTGAAGAACCGGTCTCTGGATTCAGTCATGTGTGGTCTCGGTCTCTCGTTCTGGCGGTGGCAATAAAAAACCCCCGCTGGCTCGGTGGCCGACGGGGGCGTCCCTGTCTGTGAAAGAGGTTGGGACTAAAGATCAGCGCGTAGCGTCAGACCTGACCACCAGCCACGATTTCGTGGTTGGTGCGACACGTACAGGCGCAGTTTTTGGCGACGAAGCTCATCACGGCCGATTGTAGCACCGCGCGAGCCGATGCTTTAGACCTGTGAAGATTGCCGGACGGCTTTGGGCGATGACTTGCCATTACGATCCGGTGCGCATGACGTGCGCGCCGGTCGACGGATATACTCTCGCCGCACCCCGCCCTCGGGCCACCTTGGGGCCGCGTTTTCGGGTCCCACTCAACTCCCAGATTCGATTGCTCAATAAGGAAATCGCCATGCGCATCTTGATGGTCCAGTTCACGATCAAGGACGGGATGGCTGACGCCTTCCTTGAAGCCGCCAGGGGCGACGGCCGCGGCTCCGTCGGCAACGAAGCCGGTTGCTACCGGTTCGACATCATCCAGGACCGCGATAACCCGAATCGCATCGCCTTCACCGAGGTGTATGACGACGACTCGGCGATCGACGACGTCCACGTCAAGGCATCCCACATGACAGCGTGGCGCGACGCCACGAAGGACATGATCGACGGCCCGGTGAAGGTCGGCCGCTGCCGCAACGTCTTCCCGAGCGATCTGGCGGACTGGAACGCCCGGCGTGACGGCGTCAACGAGGGCTTTTCCTCCGAGAATCTGTTCATCATCCACGCAGAGCTGCCGGTGCTGGCGGAGCGCGTCGATGACTTCATCGAGTCGGTAAAGCTGGACGGGGTCGGCTCCACCAACCTGGAGCCCGGGTGCCTGCGCTTCGACATCTACCAGGACGTTAGCGACCCGACGAAGCTCTGGCTGTACGAGGTGTACGTCAACCCAGAGGCGTTCACCTTCCACACGACCACGCCACAT
>JAQBUX010000136.1 GCA_027623795.1 Chloroflexota bacterium | reverse complement strand
CCCCGCCGTAAGTATCGACGATGATCTTACGTCCCGTTAGCCCGGCGTCCGCTGCCGGCCCCCCGAGCACGAAGCGGCCGGAGGGGTTGACGAAGTATTTCGTGTCGGCGTCCAGAAACTCAGTCGGAATCACTCCGTTCGCCATCGCCGTCAGGTCGGTTTTTATCAGCGACTGTTCCACGTCGGCGCTGTGCTGCGTGCTCATCAGCACGGTGTGGACCCGCTTGGGCGTGTGATCGGCGTTGTACTCGATGGTTACCTGGGCTTTGCCATCGGGGCGAAGATAGGGGAGCCGGTTGGTCTTTCGTTCCTCCGCCATCTTGCGGGTAATGCGGTGGGCCAGAGCAATCGGGAGCGGCATCAACTCCGGGGTCTCGCGTGCCGCATATCCGATCATCATTCCCTGGTCGCCTGCGCCGACCTCACGAGCGCCTTCCTCACCCCGCACCTCAAGCGCCGTGTCGACTCCGCCCTTGATGTCCGGCGATTGCTCTTTGATCGACACAAGGACGCCGGCGGATTCGGAGTCGAATCCGAACTCGGGTGAGGTGTAACCGACCTGTTTGATGACTTTCCTGGCCACGGCGGCGATGTCCACGTATGCCGTCGTGGTGATCTCCCCGAACACGAACATGACCCCCGTCGTGCACGAGGTCTCGCACGCGACCCGGGCCATGGGGTCCTGGGCGAAGATGGCGTCCAAAACGGCATCTGAAACCTGATCGCACAACTTGTCCGGATGTCCCTCGGTCACAGACTCGGAGGTAACCAGATACGTGCTCTGTGCCATTTATCTGTCCTTCTTGGTGATTGTCGCCGGCGCCCGTGAGCGCCGTGAGGCCGTCCATCGGCCGGCCTTTGTTGGTCGTCGGCTGGAGAATTATCTTTCTTCGCCGCGTGCTGAGGCTCTCGAAGCACCTTCCGTCGCGTCCCTCTATCTGGGGCGGACCGCCTCGCCCGTGGCCGACGCCAGAAGCCGGCCGGACTCATCAAGTAGATTTGCCGTCAAGCGAAATCCCCTCTCCGTAATCCCGGCCACTTTGGCGGACACGAATAGTGGCACGCCGACGGGAGTAGGCCGGAGGAATTCGACGGCAGAGTTTCGCAGAACAGCCTTGTCTCCGATGTGGTGGGGAACGTTGGCCATCAGTTCATACAGCAACGACGAAATTATGCCGCCGTGAACTGTGCCCGGATAACCCTGGTGGTCTTCTTGCGGTATAAACCGGGCGCGTAATTCGTTGCCGTCAAATTCGAAATCGAGATTGAGTCCGATCGGGTTATCCACCCCGCAACCGTAACAGCGGGGGTATGAGGCAGGAGCCGCATGTCGGTGAGCTTCAACTTCCAATTGATTTACCCGAACAGCCACGTTGTTTGCGTGGACGGTCGCGGGCGGGATTTCCGGTTCCGCGGCCGTCCAGGTCCTGACTATCGCGTGTGGACGTGAGCCAGAGTCTCTACGCTGTGCCCATCTCCCAGCTTGCCAGGTACTCTGACTGGACCTCTGTGAGAGTGTCGATCGGCATCCCCATCGACTGCAGTTTGAGTCTTGCGATCTCGGCGTCGAGGTCCTTTGGCAGGTTGTGAACGTCCGGCGTCAGCGTGTCGCGATTCGCGATGATGTATTCCGCCGCCAGCGCCTGGTTGGCGAAACTCATGTCCATCACGCTGGACGGGTGACCCTCCGCCGCGCCGAGGTTGACCAAACGGCCTTCAGCCAGCAAGTTGATCTTTCGTCCGTCTTCGAGGGTGTACTCCTCCACGAACTGTCGGACTCTTCGTTTGGTCTCCGACCGTTGTTCAAGGGCCTCGACGTTAATCTCGACGTTGAAGTGGCCGGAGTTGGCGACGATCGCCCCGTCCTTCATGGCGTCAAAGTGATGTGCATCGATGGCGAATTTTCCGCCGGTGACCGTGAGGAAGATATCGCCGATCTTTGCGGCCTCAGACATCGGCATCACCCGGTGGCCGTCCATCACGGCCTCAAGCGCCCGGACCGGGTCGACTTCACACACGACGGTGTGCGCGCCCATGCCCTTGGCCCGGTCTGCGAAGCCGCGGCCGCACCAGCCGTAGCCGATCGTCACGATTGTCTTGCCAGTGAGCAGGACGTTGGTCGCCCTGACAATGCCGTCCAGCGTGCTCTGCCCGGTCCCGTACCGGTTGTCGAACATGTGCTTCGTGTCGGAGTCGTTTACGGCGATCACGGGGAAGCGAAGCTTGCCTTCGCCGGCGAGAGCCTTGAGGCGGATCACGCCCGTGGTCGTCTCCTCCATGCCGCCGATCACCCCGTCAAGCAGCTCGGTCCGTGAGGAATGAAGCTCGGCTACAAGGTCAGCGCCGTCGTCCATCGTGAGCTCGGGCCTGGCGTTCAGCGCTGCGGCGATGTGGGAGTTGTACGTGGCGGCGTCCTCGCCTTTGATTGCGTACGTAGAGACGCCCTTGGAGACGAGATAGGCGGCGACATCGTCTTGCGTGCTCAACGGGTTGCTAGCGCACATGGTCACCACGGCGCCGGCGGCGACCAGGGTCTCAACCAGGTTCGCTGTCTCACTGGTTATGTGCAGGCAACCGGAAATCCGGACACCGGCTAGCGGCTTCTCTCGCTCGAATCGTTCCCGAATACTTCGCAGAACGGGCATCTCGCGTTCCGCCCACTCCGTGCGTAGTTCGCCCTCGCGTGCGAGTTCGATGTCCAGGATGTCGGAAGGGATCTGGTCGGTCAACGGCTCCTCCTGCGGAAGCTGTGAAGTATCGTCTCGTTATGCAATGGAAGTACATATATAAACATATCATTATGTAAACATGCAACCGTCAAACTACCGCGTGTCGGTCGGAATGCCGCCCTCAGAATGGCGACAGTAGCCGGAGTGGCCTGAGGCCAACACGGGGCGCGACGCAGGTGATTTCATCCATGGGCACGTAGTACCACCGGGTTGTGCCGTTTAGCCCTGGGCGGTTCCGCGCAGGGCAGACACACACGCATGGGCTGGCTCCAGCTCCGTCAACCCGGTGGCGCCACGGGGAGACGTGCTTCGGAATGGCCTGGCGCGGGGATGCGCGATCGCCCCAGCTCATGCGGCGCGGCGCGCACGGCGCCAGCGCGCCGCCGCCGGCGGGATCGCCGGCCGGATCAGGTGTCGAACCGCGGACGAACGGGGAGACCCTGGCCACCGCCGAGCGGATGGAAGCGGGTCAACTCAACGAACGCGTCGAAACGGGCGTCGATGTCGGAGGCTGAGAGCGAACGCAACCTGTCAAGCCCGTAGCTCTCCACGGCGAACGACGCCATAACCGAGCCGACCACGGCGGCGCGTCGGATCGCCTCCGCACCTGTATCGTCGACCGAGGCCAGGTAGCCGAGGAATCCGCCGGCAAACGAGTCTCCGGCGCCGGTGGGATCGACCACCGTCGTCAGCGGGTAGGCAGGCACGGCAAACGTGAAGTCCCGGTGAAATACCACCGCTCCGTACTCCCCGCGCTTGATCACGACGGCCCGCATTCCATGTTCAAGCAGGTTCGCCGCCGCCGAGGCAACGCCGTCACGGCCGGTGAGTTGAAGGGCTTCGGCTTCGTTGATCAGCAGCACGTCTACGCGCTCGATCAGCGACACCAGCGCCGGGCGGCTGATGTCTATCCACAGATTCATGGTGTCGCACGCGACCAATTTTGGCCTGCTCGACATCTGCGACAGTACCGATGCCTGCAGATTCGGGTCGATGTTCGCCAGAAACAGGAAATCCGATTCCCGGTGTGCGTCCCCGAGTTCGGGGGTGAATTCGGCGAATACGTTCAACTGCGTTTCGAGCGTAACGGCGCTGTTCAGGTCTTCGCGGTAGCTGCCAGACCATCGGAACGTGTTGCCCGCTACCTGTTCAAGACCTGACGTGTCTATCCCGCGGTCGGACAACATTGTGCGGTCGTCCGCGTCGAAGTCCTGTCCCACTACGGCCACTATGGCGACGTCAGTCAGGTAGCTTGAGGAGACCGAGAAGTAGGTCGCGGAGCCGCCCAGCTGGTTATCGTTTCTGCCCGACGGCGTGTCTACCGAGTCGTACGCGACGGAGCCAACGACAAGCATGTTGGGCACCGGTTAAACGTCCGTCCCGGTGGAGGTCGGGAGGCCGGCCTGGATCCACGCCGGAGTTCCGTCCTCGATGTTGAACAGGCGGTCCTCGCTGGCGCCCATGGCCGCTGCGTACTCTGCGCCCAGACCGCTACGCGCTCCCACCATGCAGATGAAGAGCAGTTTGCCCTCTTTCGGGAGTTCGTCGAAGCGGGGGATCACTTCTTCGACCGGGAGCCACTGTGCGCCCTTGACATGTCCCGCTGCGTACTCTTCCGGGTTTCGGACATCGATTACGGTCGCGCCACCCTCGTTGACGATCTCGGCCGCTTCTACCGAAGTGACCCGCGTGTATGGCTCACCTTCAACTTTTCTCGCCAATTTGGACCTCCAAGCGATCAGGCATACGATCAGGCCGCCGTTTCCGGACCCTTTGTTCTGATTTCTGACGTCAAACCGCGTCCGGCATGACAAACGAAACGGCTCCGCGACGACCTTCGTCGGGAGCCGGGTTGCAGAGTTCGATTTTTCGGCCGCAGCGCTGTGATCCGACCGGCAGCCCGCGTGCTCGCACCCGCGGGCTCCGTGCTCCGAGATCACCCGTGTCCGCCCGCTGGATTTGCACGACATCCGAGGCTCTCGATGCTACGAGTGGGGGATATGGCTGTCAACGAGGCCGGATGAAGGCGGGATGGGCTGTCATATTCGTTGACACGGGTATCGGACCCTTTGTATAGTTGATGGTCGCCCCTGAGACCGAGGGACTCCTTTCCGAAGGTCGTCCGGCGTTTCAGGCGACGAAACACCTTGATAACTGAATAGTGGAATGGAAGACACGCCAGTTTTGGAGAGTTTGATCCTGGCTCAGGACGAACGCTGGCGGCGCGCTTAATGCATGCAAGTCGAACGAGGTATGTTCCTTCGGGATCATACCGAGTGGCGGACGGCTGAGTAACGCGTGAGTGACCTGCCCTTAAGTGGGGGACAACATCGAGAAATCGGTGCTAATACCGCATAATCTCTGCTCCTTAGCGGGAGTAGAAGAAAGGCCTTGTGCCGCTTTTGGAGGGGCTCGCGTTCTATCAGGTAGTTGGTGGGGTAACGGCTCACCAAGCCAGCGACGGATAGCCGGAGTGAGAGCTCGATCGGCCAGAGGGGGACTGAGACACGGCCCCCACTCCTACGGGAGGCAGCAGCAGGGAATCTTGCACAATGGGCGAAAGCCTGATGCAGCGACGCCGCGTGAGGGAAGAAGGCTCTAGGGTCGTAAACCTCTTTTCTAAAGGAAGAGTAAGGACGGTACTTTAGGAATAAGCCACGGCTAACTACGTGCCAGCAGCCGCGGTAATACGTAGGTGGCAAGCGTTGTCCGGAATTACTGGGCGTAAAGGGCCTGTAGGCGGCATGGTAAGTCCGTAGTGAAATCTCCCGGCTTAACTGGGAGCGGTCTATGGATACTGCCAAGCTAGAGATCATCAGAGGAGAGCGGAATTCCCGGTGTAGTGGTGAAATGCGTAGATATCGGGAGGAACACCAGTGGCGAAAGCGGCTCTCTGGGGTGGTTCTGACGCTGAGGGGCGAAAGCGTGGGGAGCAAACCGGATTAGATACCCGGGTAGTCCACGCCCTAAACGATGAATGCTAAGTCTCCGGGGTATCCACCCCCTGTGGGCTGTAGTTAACGCGTTAAGCATTCCGCCTGGGGACTACGGCCGCAAGGCTAAAACTCAAAGGAATTGACGGGACCCCGCACAAGCAGCGGAGCGTGTGGTTTAATTCGATGCTAAGCGAAGAACCTTACCTAGGCTTGACATGTAAGTGGTACCAAACCGAAAGGTGAGGGACCCGCAAGGGAGCTTACACAGGTGCTGCATGGTTGTCGTCAGCTCGTGCCGTGAGGTGTTGGTTTAAGTACCGCAACGAGCGCAACCCCCGTCGTTAGTTGATTTTTCTAGCGATACTGCCCGAAAGGGAGGAAGGTGGGGATGACGTCAAATCATCATGGCTCTTACGTCTAGGGCTACACACACGCTACAATGGCCGGTACAGACGGCTGCGAAGCCGCGAGGTGGAGCTAATCCGAAAAAACCGGCCCCAGTTGGGATTGCAGGCTGAAACTCGCCTGCATGAACGTGGAGTTGCTAGTAAACGCAGGTCAGCACACTGCGTTGAATACGTTCCCGGGGTTTGTACACACCGCCCGTCACGTCATGGAAGTTGGAAATACTTGAAGTCGCTGGGCTAACCCGTTTATTCGGGAGGCAGGTGCCGAGGGTAGGGCCGATGACTGGGACGAAGTCGTAACAAGGTAGCTGTACCGGAAGGTGCGGCTGGATCACCTCCTTTCTAAGGAGATTTTTCACCTCGGGGGTCGCGAACACGGTCCAGGAGCCGCACGGTGTGTGGCTCTCGGAATACGATCACGATCTTTTAACCGGAGTGAATCATCCTAGGTGGATTACGGACTGGTTTCTCGATTCGAGAGGGTATTTGAGCGAGATTCTCCTCAGTAAGCTTTGCTTGCCGGGGTTGAAGGGGCTCGACACGATCGAATCTGAAACCCGCTAGAAAAAGTCTGTAACTTGCTGATCTGATTCTTCAGTCAAATGAGGAATCAAAGAACAAAAAGCACAAAGCTCTAAATGGCGAGTCTTCCTTCCACTATTCAGTTTGCAAGACTGTTTTGAGGGTCCGGCAAAGTCCGGACCCTTTTCGCGTCATAAACTCTCGCAGGGGATTCACGTAGCGATCTCACGGCCCGACGCGTATGAAGCGTTTGGCTGATATTTCGCAGGTGGGCGTAGCATCCTGGGTCCAACGCCAGGCCATATAATTTTGCACATGACTACAAAAGAGATAATTGTTACGCATCCGGGTCAGCTCGAGGTGGAGATCGCGTCAGGCGCGATGACGCGGTTGGCTGGCGTCTCCCGGGCACTGACCGGCTCCACCGGAATCCACCTGGCGATCGCCACCGTGCCGCCGGGCCGGTGCTCGATGACGCACTTTCACACAAACTGTGAGTCGGCGATTTACGTTGTCAGTGGCCACGGCCTTTTTTTGACGGGTGACGACCTCGAAGTTGAGAACGTCATCGGACCGGGCGACTTCATATATGTGCCGGAGGGGGCGCCGCATCAGCCGGTCAACGAAAGCCAGAACGAAGAACTCGTATTGATCGTCGCCCGCAATGCGCCGGTGGAGATCGTAGTAAACTTGGACGACGCTGGCCGCAAGGATTGTTGAGGCGGTTAAAAAGGGCTTGTAGCTCAGCCGGTTAGAGCGCCACTCTGATAAAGTGGAGGTCGATAGTTCGAGTCTATCCAGGCCCACCATCTGAACGTGGTGACGGTGCCATTACGGACGGTAACTCAAGCCGTAGTGGACAATTGGAACGGCCCGGCGGATCACTTCCGCCGGGCCGTTT
>JAQBUX010000135.1 GCA_027623795.1 Chloroflexota bacterium | reverse complement strand
CGCCCGGAGCGCACGATGTTACAACTTCACATCCTCGGTCCTTACTTCGATATCGTCAGGAAACACCGGCGGGCGATAGAACCTTGAACCTTGTGTCCCAGATAAGGGAGCACAAAGGGAGTCGCGTTCATGAGCATCATTTACGAGAAACGCAACAACGTCGCTTATCTCACGATCAGCAACCCTGATAAGGCGAATATCCTGGACAAGGCGACCTCGGACGCCCTGTCGGACGCATGGAAAGAGGTCTGGGAAGATCGGGACGTTCGAGCGGCGATCATCACGGGAGACGGCGACAAGTACTTCTGCGCCGGGCACAACCTCGCGCCCCGACCCGATGTCACGGACGAGGAGCGCGAGCGACTCAGGTTGCAGCGTACCTACTGGCCACTGAGCGGCACGGTGAATGGCGCACCGACGGGCGTCGACGGACGCATGGGCGACCACTATCCGCAGATCTGGAAGCCGGTAATCGCCGCTATAAACGGGTGGGCGGCCGGGGCCGGATTTTACATGGTCCTCGGATCGACCGATATCCGTATCGCGTGCGCCGAACATGCGCGTTTCAAGTTCGCACTGCTTTCGCAGGGCTGGGTCGGAAACGGCCCCGGCGCCACTCTTTTGACCCGACAGGTCAACTACGCAGACGCCATGAAGATTCTCTTGACCGATGAGCCGTTCGGCGCGGAAGAGGCCCTGCGCATCGGCCTCATCAACGAGGTCGTACCGCACGAGCGGTTGATGGAGCGCGCTGACGAGGTAGCGGCGCGCATCGCATCGATGCCGCCGCTCGCCGTACGAATGATGAAGGAGTTCGTGGTCCGGTTCCGCGAGGTGCCGATCGACGCCGCATGGCAGGTGCAGAACCTGATGAATACGCTGCTCGTCCAGACGACAATGGACGGCGAAGAGGGACGGGCAGCGTTCAACGAGAAACGCCAGCCAAACTTCACGGGCGCTCTCCGGAGAAAAGGCGAGCCGTTCTCGGAACCCACGCCAGAAGAGGCGGCGAGGCTCGACGAGCTGTACAAGGCCGGGGAGTACTAGGCCGGACGACTGGAGTTTTAGGGAGGTGGTGGTGAGAATGCGGGCCCGCGGACGAAACGATGACGGATCAACGGCTGTATTTGTAGGGGTGTATGGCAATACGCCCCAGGGTGGGCCGCCGCCGGCCCCGATTCCGTGTCCCGAGGTTCTCGAACGATACGCGTTGGCGTATTGCCATGCCCCGACAACGACCTGCCGGCTGTTACGTGAGGGCGCCAGAATCTCGCAGAGCGGCGATCTCTACGCTGGACATGCCGAGTAGCTCCATGAGGACGGTATCGGTGTCGCCCCCTAGCGATGGCGCCGGTCGTGGCTCCCGGCGTTCGCCATCGGGCCATCGCCACGGGAGGCCGGGTAGGGGGCGGATCGCTCCGTCCGCATCTGTCACGGATCGGTAAAAGCCGCGTTCCCGGAGGTGGAGGTCTTCAAACATCTCGGTCGAGTCCGGGGAACCGTACGCAGGGACGCCGGAGCGTTGCAAGGTGGAAGTTGCGTCGCCACCTGAGCCGCCAGACGTCCAGGCGGTGATCGCCGCATCGATCGCAGCCCGGTCATTTCTGCGTTCGCTGACCCCCGCGGATTCGCGGCCGGTCAGCCCGGGCACCACGCCGCACAGCGCGGTCCACTCAGCATCAGTCCCCGCCGCCAACGCGATCCACTCGTCATCGCCTTTGCACGGGAATACACCGTGGGGGGAGATCAACGGATCGTCGTTACCCATCGGACCGGGCGCTTCGCCGGTCAACTGGTGTTGGACCAAGGGACCGGGCATTGTCGCCAGGACAGCTTCGACCATCGAGAAATCGATATGGGCGCCTCGCCCTGTCCGGGCACGGTCCCGGAGCGCAGCGCCGATGGCGAACGCCATCCGCAGCCCGCAGAGCGGGTCGGCCCACGCCCAGCCGACGCGGGGCGGTGCGCCCGGATATCCGTTCAGTGCGGCGAACCCCGTGTAGCACTGGATCAGCGTTCCGTAGGCCACGCGGCCGGCGTCGGGGCCGGTGCGGCCGAGACCCGACGCGGAAAGCAGGACGATGTCACCAGAGATTTGGCGAAGCGTTTCGTAACCAAGCCCCAACCGTTCCAGAACCCCGGTGGCGAAGTTCTCCACCACCACGTCGCACCGCTCGACCAACCTGTGGGCGACCTCAAGCGCCTCGGGTCGCTTGAGGTCCAGCGACAAGCCGAGTTTCGACTGCCCGAGTACGGCGTGAAGCTCGGACGCCCGGCCGGGATCGGGCCGCCCTGCGGTCTCGACCTTGATGACCTCGGCTCCGAGCGCCGCAAGGTAGCGCGTGCATGTAGGTCCGGCGATCACCCAGCTCAAATCCAGCACGCGAAATCCAGAGAGCGGCCCGTTAGCGACGGGAGTTGACTTAGATGTCGGGATTACGTTTGCCCCGCGGTTTTCGCCGGGCGAACGGTGCACGCGGTACGGCGCTCCCGGGCGGAAGATAGGTCCGGCGTCCGGATGCTCAAACTTCTTGAAGAACCCGCGGTGGAGCAACTGCCGTGACGACAACAGGTCGCCCGGCGTGGCCAGCGGAAAACACGGCACGTGAGCCGCCTGTCCTTCCTCGTAAATCTCCTGTTTCGGGCGTGTACGGCTCCAATCCCCGATGAGTGGGTGCAGCGCGTCCCAGTTATTCGCGCGATCGCTCTTCGTGGCGAACCGCCCATCGGCGCCCCAGTCCGGATCTCCCATGACGCCGAGCCATGCCTCCCACTGCCGCTCCTCACGGGGGGAGATCGCCACGAACCCGTCCGATGCGGGGATGATCGCAACGGTCGATCCGCCTCCGTCGCCCACTCGGCTCCGTGACTGTGACGGCCTGCCGTACGCCGGAGCCGCCAGCTCACGAATCGCCATGCAGGCCAGGGCTTCCCGGGTGGACACGTCGATCAACGGGCCCCGGCGCGACGTGCCCCGGACGCCGTTGCCGCTTTGACCTCCCCCGGGATTTCCGAGGAGGGCCAGCATGCCGGCGCAGGCCGCGGTGATACCGGATATGAAGGCAGACTGCTCGCCGGCCGCCCGGACCGGTGGCTCCGACTCCAGGTCTTTGACCTGCCCGGTCAGAAGTCGCCCCATTCCACTGGCGTGGAACGACACCAGGTCTCCGCCCCTGAACTCCGCGGCAGGTCCGGTCAGGCCGAACGGCGTGATACAGACAACGACCGCACCGGGGTTGGTATCGTGGGCCCGGTCGATCAAGACCTGCGCCATGGACGCCCCGTCGGGCGATACATCGACGACCACGAGATCGGCCGACTGCAAAGCCTCGGTGGTCTCCGCCCGGCCCGCTGTACGGCGCTTGCCGTCGTTGGATGTGAGCCAGAGGTGGTCAGACTCAGCGCTGGACATCTGGCGGACCACGTGTGCTCCGGCCTCTACGAACGACTGACCGCAGATGGCCCCGCCAGGTCCGGGGCCGAGTTCGACGACGTGCAGGCCTGACAGGAGATCCATATTTTGGGTTTCTGAGGTCATGGCTGTCTCGGTGAGTTCTGCGAGCGGTCCCTGCTTGACGCACGGGTATGGCGGAGAAACGGGATGCTACAACGCAACGCAATGACGTCGCACCGCAATGCGTCCTCAGATCCTCGGTCCGAGCCTCATGGACCGCACACGCGTCCGCGCTGGTAAAGTTGCGGCGTGTATTTATCGGTGGCTTTGATATCGCCGCCCCCGAACGACGACAGACCAGAACCCGGAAGGTGGACAGCGAATGACGAACGGCAATGACCATTTCGGCGCTCGAGCGACTCTTCAGACACCGACCGGTGAGGTCACGTACTACCGGCTGGCGGCTCTAAAAGAACAGGGCGTCGTCGACATCGACAGGTTGCCGTTCAGTATTCGGGTCTTGCTGGAAAACGCGCTAAGGCAGTCGGACGGCGGCGTGGCAAGCCCTGCGGACGTGCGTTCCGTCGCATCCTGGACCGCCACATCGACCCCTGACAAAGAGTTTCCGTTTTTGCCGGGCCGGGTAGTCCTTCAGGACTTCACCGGAGTTCCGTGCGTGGTGGACCTGGCATCAATGCGTGACACGGTCGCCGAGTCCGGTGGCGACCCATCGACGGTCAACCCCATCATCCGCACCGACCTGGTCATCGATCATTCCGTGCAGGTCGATTACTTCGCCACCGAAGGCGCGCTCGCCATGAACATCGAGCGCGAATTTGAGCGCAACCAGGAACGCTACATGCTGCTCAAATGGGCGCAAGAGGCGTTCGATAACTTCCGGGTCGTGCCGCCGGGCGCCGGCATCGTCCACCAGGTGAACTTAGAGTTCCTGTCCCCGTCGGTGATCGTGCAGGACGGCCCGCACGGACGGGTCGCATACCCGGACACATGCATCGGTACGGACTCACACACGACGATGGTCGACGGCCTGGGTGTACTCGGATGGGGCGTCGGCGGGATCGAGGCCGAGGCCGTTATGCTGGGCCAGCCCTACTACATGCTCGTTCCGGAGGTCGTCGGCGTCCGATTGCACGGCTCCCTTCCGGAGGGCACGACGGCCACGGACCTCGTGCTCACGGTGACGCAGATGCTTCGTGCGCACGGTGTCGTGGAGAAGCTGGTCGAGTTCTTCGGACCCGGCCTCGCGCGGCTGCCGGTCGCAGACCGCGCGACAATCTCGAACATGTCGCCGGAGTACGGCGCTACGGCCGGGTTCTTCCCGGTCGATGACCAGACGCTTCGTTACCTGCGGTTAACAAATCGCGGCGGGGAGGCCGATCTCGCCGAGGCCTACTACCGGGCGCAGGGACTGTTCTACGACGAAAACTCGCCAGAGCCTGACTACACGTCGGTGCTCGAACTTGACCTTGGTTCGGTCGAGCCAAGCCTCGCCGGGCCGCGGCGCCCGCAGGACCGCGTCAACCTGAGCCAGGTCCAGCACAACTTCTTCGACGCCTTCCCTGAAGGCGGCCGACCGCTGGGGAGGGGTGTCGAGGCTCCGTTCCGAAACGCCGTCGCGGTGGACATTGATGGCGTCCAGGTGGAGGTGGGAGACGCGGCCGTGGCCATTGCCGCGATAACAAGCTGCACCAACACCTCTAATCCTTACGTGATGGTGGGCGCCGGTCTGCTGGCGCGGAATGCGATTGCGAAGGGGTTGCGGAGCAAACCGTGGGTCAAGACGAGCCTCGCGCCCGGCTCTCAGGTGGTGACGCGATATCTGGACACGTTGAACCTGAGCCAGGACTTGAACGCGCTCGGATTCAACACCGTCGGATATGGCTGCACGTCCTGCATCGGCAACTCGGGCCCGCTGCCCGCGCCGGTCGCTCAGGCTATCGACGATAACGACCTGACGGTCGCCGGGGTTCTGAGTGGCAACCGCAATTTCGAGGGCCGAATCCATCCGCAGGTGAAAGCCAACTACCTGGCTTCCCCGATGCTCGTCGTGGCCTATGCGCTTGCGGGCCGGGTCGACGTCGATCTTGTTCGAGACCCACTTGGCTCAGACGCCGACGGCAACGACGTGTTTCTGAAGGACATCTGGCCATCTCAGACCGAGGTGGCGGACGCGGTGGACAGCTCGGTGACCGCGGATCAGTTTGCCCGCGGGTACGAAGGTGTGTTCGAGGGCTCGGGCCCGTGGAAAGAGCTACCTGTCCCCGCGGGCGTGCAGTTCGCATGGGACCCGGGCTCCACTTACGCGCAGCGCGTGCCGTTCTTCGACGGCATGCCCGCCGACCCGCCACCCGCCACCGACATCAAGGGCGCCCGTGCGCTGCTGAAGCTCGGTGACAGCGTGACGACCGACCACATCTCGCCCGCCGGGAGCATCCCGCCAAGCGCGCCGTCCGGGCAACTGCTTCTTGGCGACGATGTTCCGAGACGTGATTTCAACACCTACGGAGCGAGGCGCGGCAACCACAACGTGATGGTGCGGGGCACCTTCGGGAACATCCGCCTGCGAAATCAGATGACCCCGGAACGCGAGGGCGACTGGTCGCTTCACCTGCCGGACGGCGAGGAGATGCGGGTCTACGACGCCGCAATGCGTTACGCAGACGAAGGCGTGCCGCTGATCGTGCTTGGCGGTCGCGAGTACGGGACGGGAAGCTCCCGCGACTGGGCGGCGAAGGGGCCGGCGCTGCTGGGAGTTCGGGCGACCATCGTCGAGAGCTATGAACGCATCCATCGCAGCAATCTGATCGGCATGGGCATCATGCCGCTACAGTTCAAGCCCGGGGATAGCGCGGACTCGCTCGGCCTCACCGGGAGGGAGACTTTTGACATCGTCGGGATCGCGGGCGAGTTCCAGCCCGGCCAGACGGTGCACGTAACGGCGACAACCGACGACGGCGCAGTTACGGAGTTCGACGCGACGGCGCGAATAGATACCTCGGTCGAGTGGGACTACTACCGCCACGGCGGTGTCCTGCAGTTCGTGCTGCGCAGGATGGCGGGTGAGGCCAGGTAGGCCGTTGGGTGGCCGATGTCGTTGCACGACCCGGCGCCTACGTCTGGATGAGCAAACGGAAACTCGCGAGGGCGGCTCGACTGTCCGGCCGGGGGAGCCGGGGTGGGCCGACCGCGGCGTTGTCGCACCGTCGATGTGTTGTGCATCTCCGGTCTGTTGCTTGCCAACGAAGGGCGGATAGTCATTCGCCCCTACGCGTTCATGCCCGTACCGCTCGTTCTGAGCGCGGCGGAGGCGTCGATCAATAGCGTTGAAGTTGAAACAGGTCGAAACATATACAACCGTAGCGGAAACTCGTAGGGGCGGCTGACTATCCGCCCAGGGGAGGCCGGGACGGGCTCGGGGGGCTCTGTCACGCCGTCGATGTGTCGTGCATCTTCGGTCTGTTGCTTACCAACGAAGGGCGGATGGCCATTCGTCCCTACGCGTTCATGCCCGCACCGCTCGTTCTGAGCGCGGCAGAGGCGTCGATCGACAGCGATGAACCGGGTTGGTTGTTGTAGGGCGTATGGCAATACGCCCGAGGGCGGGGTTGTTCAGCGCCCGATGGCCGCCCGCAGAGCTGATTCCAGCTCCGGGTGTATGAACTCGTAGCCGGACTCCAGCAATCTGGCCGGTTGCACCCGCTGCCCGGCGAGGATGAGCTCTCGCCCCATCTCTCCGAACACCAGTTTCGCGACCGGTCCCGGTAGCCATCCCAGCGCAGGCCGCCCGAGGACGCGTGAGAGTGTTCGCGCAAACTCCCGGTTGGTCACCGGGTTTGGCGAGCACACGTTGACGGGACCGGCGACGTCCGGCGTGTCGATCGCATGAAGGATCGACCCGACAACGTCGTCTGTCGCGACCCAGCTGATGTATTGCCGTCCGTTTCCTACGCGCCCACCAAGCCCGAGGCGGGCAAGTGGAAGCTGGCGTGTGATCAGCGGGTCCAAACGGTCGACGATGATGCCGAAGCGGGTATTGACGACCCTTATCCCGGCGCCGGATGCGGGTTCGCAGGCCGCCTCCCAGTCGACGGCCAGGTTTGACAGGAAGCCATCAC
>JAQBUX010000134.1 GCA_027623795.1 Chloroflexota bacterium | reverse complement strand
GCGTCCCAGCAATCGGCTGAAGACGGCGTCGCATCGGCCCGCGTGCAGAGAAATACCGTGTTGAACCGGCCGCGGGCCTGAGCGCCGCCAGGATGTCATCGGGCGATGCCACGGGAACTGGCGCTCCTCCGACTACCGGTATGTCGCGGCGGACAAGACCCGCGGCGATCCGCTGGCACGCAGCGGCCTCCCAGCCGGACCTGTCTGCGACCGCGTCCAACACAAGCACACGAGGCCGCCCGAGCACCGTCACATCGCTCCAGAAGAGCGAAGGACCTGCGCCCCCGGCCGGGCCACCCCTTCGCTTGAAGGAAGCGGCGAACCCACCACGTACGGGGCCAGTTTCGCGGGGCTTCGCACCAACCCCATCGCGCCCTGAGCTCGTCGAAGGGCCATCGGCCATCACGTCAGCGCCTTCCTCAGAGCTTCGACGTCATCGTCGTCCAGGAAGTACTCCAGCATCGTGTTTTGTCCGAGTTTGGACAGCGAAACGACCAGCCGTAACAGACCATCGTCGGTACGCTCAAGCTCCATCGTCTTCGGCGGATGCGCGGAAGAGAAAATCGTCTCCATCTGTCGGATGCCTCCCTGTTGGTCATTCTCATAAACGATCCGTGACCGACCGTCGATCGCCAACCCCCACTCGTGATTCCCTCGCCGGGGCAGAGGGATGGGAGCGTGTCGTAGGGCGGGCGAGAAGCCCCGTCGGAGAACCGTTCGCGCCGCCGGCTGCTCGCAAGCGGACTACGCCCCATCCTGCTCCGCGGCCCAGCGTCGGTACCGTTCCTTGGTCCCCTCGGATATCGGATAGTACCTGCCCGGCGGCGCCTTCTCCTGATCGATCAGGCCGATGACAAACTCCTCGGCCTTGTCCTGCTCCTCGATCCAGTCGATAACCCCTTCAGCCAGTTGACACGGCACCACCACCACGCCGTCGTCATCGCCCACGATCACGTCACCCGGGAGTACGAGCGCGCCGCCGCAGTTGATCGCTTCGTTGGCTTCGTACGCCTCGATCCAGGGCAGATTGCCGGCCGGCGATCGATGGCCGGCGAATACCTTCAGCCCGTAGTCGGAGGCGATCATGTCCAGATCACGGATGCCGCCGTCGGTGACGATCCCCTCGGCCCTGTTGTGCCACAACTGGCGCGCCTTCATGTTGCCAACGATGTTGGCCTGGGGTTCGGCGGCGTGCGCCTCGACAACCAGCACGTCGCCCGGTCCGCACGTGCCCATCGCCAGGTACTCCGGCGAGCGTTCTCCCTGACGTGTGATCTCCAGGAGGTCCGGCCGCGGCGGCACGAACCTGAGCGTTCGAGCGCGGCCGACCAGCGTCTTACCATGCGTCATCGGCAACACGTTCTTCATCAGGCAACGCTGCCAGTTTGCTGACGCGAACCACTCACTTCCCTCGACAGGATGCCGCCAAACGGCGCTGTAAACGGTGGCTGACGTGACGGCGCTGTAACGCTCAAGGATCTGATCACTGACGTGAACGCGGGGTTCCATATGTCGCCGTCCTCCGGGGCTCGTGGGCGTGATCGGGCGGGCGTCATTGTCTCAGGCGACGGATAGGGCGGGGGCCTCGACGACAGCAACATGCGAAACGAGGTGACGGCCCCGACGTGGAAGACGGCCGGGGTGGACGGAACCGGAGCGTGACTCAGAATCCCCCTCTCCCGGCGGGAGAGAGCCTGCCCCGTACTCGATACGGGGTCTGGGAGCCTGTCCTGAAACCGTCGAAGGATGAGGAAGGAGTCTCCATCGTGGAACCGCGTCCGACGGCGATTTCTGAGACAGGCTCACCGATCCGTCCCTGCGACATGCCCACCGATCCGTGCCTGCAGGCAACGAGTTATCCAGTGCCAGCCCGGTCAATCAAACTTGATCACCCTGACGTCGCCGTCGTCTCCGGTCAGACCGAGACGTCCCGCTTTGAGGGCCAGCGCGTCCTCGCCGAACAACTCACGGCGCCAGCCACGGAGCGGCCTCAAGTCCGGGTTTTTGGACGTCGCAATCTCGTCCAGCTCATCCCGGGTGGCGACCAGCTTCGGCGCGACATCGTGATCGTCGCACCGCAACTTCAGCAGGGCCTGCAATAGCGCGACGAGCGTCTCGTGGCCGCGTAACGCAGGGCGCCGCGGCGGAAGTTCCGGCCACTCGTCTTCGGGCATATCCAACGCGGCCGCCACCGCCGCCAGCAAGGCCCGCCCGTCGTTGCTCTTTGCGGCATTGCCGCGCAGACCACGGACACGGCTGAGGTCCGCCTCGGTCTTCGGCGCATGCGTCGCTATCTCGACCAGTGCGTCGTCCCGGATCACCCAGTTGCGGGGCAGGTCGCGGCGTTGCGCCGTCTCTTCCCGCCAACTGGCGATGGCGCGAAGTACGGCGAGCGCTTTCCGGTTGGGACGACGTATGCGGATGCGTCGAAATGCGTCATCCGGGTTTGCTCTGTACGCCGAGAGATCGGTCAACGCCGCCATCTCTTCAGACACCCATGAGGTCCGGCCGCTCTCTTCGAGCCGGTCTTCGAGGTCTTCGTAGATGGTGCAGAGATGTGTCACGTCCGCAAGGGCGTATGCGATCTGACGGTCCGACAACGGTCGAAGCGACCAGTCGGTGATTTGCGACGCCTTGTCCAGCGTCACGCCCGCGATCTGCGCCGCAAGCGTGGCGTACCCGACCTGCTCACCGTACCCGGCCACCATCGCCGCCACCTGTGTATCAAACACCGGCAGGGGCACGCGGCCGCACACGCTGAAGAACGCCTCCATGTCCTGCGACGCGGAGTGGAACACCTTCAAGACCTTCTGATCGTCCATAAGGTCGAAGAGCGGTCCGAGGTCGATGTCGGCGGCGAGGGGATCGATCGCCGCCGCCTCGTCCTCAAAAGCCACTTGAATCAGGCAGAGCCTGGGCCAGTAGGTCTTTTCCCGCAGGAACTCGGTGTCGACCGCGACGTAGCGAGCGCCCTCAAGCCTTCTACAGAACTCGGCGAGGTCGTCGGTTTCGGTTATTAGCACCGCCCGAGTATGCCGCGAACCGCAGCACGGGCACAAGCGAAGTTACGCAATGTAGACCCGCGTCTCGTTCAACTACGCCGGAGCAACGCGATCCCCACTCCGCTCCGTCGGCCGGTCGCCCCAGTCCACCGGACCCAGGCCCCGGCCGGCCCGCACCTCGTTCACCGTTAAGACACCTGCTCCGACCAGCTTCACCAGCCTGTCGACGCGTTCGTTCTCTGAGTCCTGAAGCGCCTCGATCACGCCCAGGTCGAAGCGTATTCGTAACTCCGGTCCGCCCGGCGCCGCGAACAGCGGCGTGAGCGTGCGGTTGACGGCGTCCTCCAGCAGTCGCAGTTCCGGGACGATGGTATTGCGCCACAGGAACCGCTCCTCGGAGTCGATGTTTGCGAGCGTCGCCTCCTGCAAGTCGCCGAGGAACGCCTTCGGCACGCCGAACGCCCGCGCCACCTCCTCCACAGACCACTTGAGCGCCTCGATAAACTCCATGTCGCGGTGCGACAGCCCGAGCCGCTTGGCGTCCATGCCCTGGCCGAGCACGATCGGCCTGTGCGCCCGTCCCGGTCCGGCGAACCGCGCCTCCCAGCGCTCGTAAAACTCGGCGACCTGGTCGTCAGTCGGCGTCTCGTCCGTCGTAATCGCGAGGTCTGACGGCGTCGCCGAGTTCGCAAAGAACGACCGGTTGAACAGCAGTGCCGAGGCCGACATCTCCACGGCAGCGCGCGAGGGAGCGACCGACGACGCTCCAGAGAACTCGTCCGTAGGGTTGAAATGCCGGAACCACACGATCTCTTCAGGCAAGTACGCCACGCGCTTGCCGGCGTGCTCGTACACGAAACCCCGGACATACGACGTCTCGTCCGGCAGCACCTTCACTCGGTCTGGCCGCAGCGGCCACAACTCGGTCACGAAGCCAGATTCGTCCCTCTCGATCCCCCAGAACGCCGCGCCCCAGAGCGATAGATAAGTCTCGGTTGCGCGCCACAACTCGGCCGGCGTCCAGAACGGATTGGGACGATCCAACAGCGCCTGCAGCGGATGGCCCGGGCCTACGGGGATCTCTTCACCGTCGGGGCCGACCTCGTGGACCCGTATCGGCGGACGACCCACAGCATCAGCGCGCACCTTCACCGCTGCGTGGACAGCCGTCGAGGTCGAGTAGAAATCGCCGTACCTGCCCACGCCGGAAGACCCGCCGACACCGAACAACCCCTCGGCGGAAAGATCGCCCATGCGGTCCACGAGCACGCGTGCCGCCCGGTTCGCCCGCTCCAGCGTCTCGACGGGCCTCTTTCCGGCGCCCGTCGCCAGCACCCGTCCCGCCCAGCGGGCGCCAACCTCTATCAACCGCACCAGCGTTGTCGTCGCTCCCACGCGCATCCCCCCACACTCCCCACCGGTCTGACCCGCCCCCGGCGGTCGTTATAGTCTGAATCCGTCGTTCGCCCACTCGATCAACCACTCTCGTCCGTCCGAGAGCCACCAACTCGCCCTTCCCGACGGCGATACTCGCCGCACAGACGCCTGCAACGGGGGCAGCGTCACCCCGTGGTCAAGTACCGCGTGGAGGACGACGATGTGGGCGCAGCGGTGCGGAACAGCGAAGTCAGTCACCGCGTCACAAAGTCCGCAGACCAGCCGCCTGTTCGCCATCAGCCACCTCCCGCCCTTACGCCCACGCTTTGAAGCCGGGCCGCCGGTCGGTTGCGAACGCCAGCATCAGGGCGTCCGCCCGGTCCGGGCTCGGCATCCCGCGCGACCGCAACTGGTCCTTGCTTTCGAGCTTCACCTGCCCGCTGCTTGAGAACGAGTAACGAAGCGACGAAAGTTCGGCGATTAGATCCGGATCGTCCGGTATCTGAATACGACCCTCCTGGAACCGCTGGCGGAGACCGTCGAAAAGCTCAGCGCGCAGGTTCAAGAACTGCTCGGGGTTGCGGGCGCGTTCCGAGACGTTAACCCCGGAAACACCCGCCACCCCGAGCTCTCGCAGGCGGTCCACGACCCCCGCGCCTATTCCGATCGCGTCCACCCTCACCGCTACCGGGCGGTATCGCCGAACCGCCTCCACCACGCGACCGGCGGTGGCCATCGTGTCCTGCCTGCCGAACACGTCGAGCGACAGGACACGTTCCCCCTGGCGAACACATAAAACGCTGCGGTCGCTACCGAACCGCGCCACGTCGACCCCGATCTCTATCGGCCCATCCTCAGGTTTTCGATCGCCACCATTCACAGGTCCTTGATCCTTCCCACCCTGAGGCTCTCGAAGGGCGGGCTTTGAGTTTGTAGCGGGATTCTGGGCGTCGTCGCCGTGACCACCCTTCGAGAGCCTCAGGGTGGGTCGACCGCTCAAGGCGGCCTGGGACTCGGGCTCGGGTCGGCCACTCAAGGCGGCCTGGGACCCGGGCTCGGGCCGGGTGCTCAAGGCGGCCTGGGACTCGGGCTCGTGTCGGCCGCTCAAGACGGCTTGGGACCCGGGCTCGGGCCGGGTGTTTAAGGCGCTCGATGGGTTCAGGATGGATGAGGCGCCCGGGTCGGGGTCGATGCTCAGGCCGCGCGAGGACCCGGAGATCACGCCCTGAGAATCTCCAAGGACCGCCGCCTGCGACTCCGCATCCTGAGGCCCTCGAAGGACAGCCGCATGTGACTCCGCTTCCTGAGGCACCCCAAGGACAGCCGCCTCGATCAACCTCAGGGCGATCAAAGAGTCCTCTCCCTCCGACGGGAACTCCCCGAGCACCCGCACCTGGTACATCGGACTGTCCTCGCCCCAGTTGAGCGCGGCGTCCGACACCCACTGCGGACTGACAAGGCCCGGGATCTCGATCTCGCCCGATGCAACGTTCGGCGTGTCGAACGCCGAGATGTGCATCGTGTGCCACAGTTCGCGTCGCCGATGGAACGCCTCGTAAAACGTCCCGCCAAGCGCCGTCGGGTTGCCGAGGAGCAACAGCCTTGCCCCTGCGGAGGTCATCGAACCCTCGATCGCCTCGAAGATGTCCTCCCGAACCCCGGACGCTTCGTCGACGACGAACAGGATGTTGCCCTCGTGAAAGCCCTGGAATCGCTCCGCTTCGTTGGTAGAGATGCCGTGGGCGTAGTGCTTGTCCCCCAACTCCAGTGTGGTGCGCGTCAGCTTCCCCTCGATGAGCTCCTCGTTGCCGCGATAGGCGCGCCTGACCTCTCGCCAAAGGACTTCGCGGACCTGGCGTTCCGTCGGCGCGGTCGTGATCACCATCGATTCCGGAAACGCCATGAGCCACCACAACACGACGTGCGCCGCCGCGTAGCTCTTGCCTGACCCATTGCACGAGCGGACGGCGACGCGAACGTGGTCCCTTACGGCCTCCAGAATCTCGACCTGCCCATCCCACAGCGAGGCGCCAAGGCAACCGCGTACGAAGCCGACAGGGTCTGCGGCCCAGTTTTCTCTTTGCGACTTTGCGGAGTCCGTGACCGCGTCCGTCAGCTCAGGAACCACCCGAGTCGCCAATCGGGTCGCCGACCGGGCTGAAGATGTGGCCGCAGTCACGGCAGCGGTAGCAGGTGTTCGCACCGACGCGAGCCTTCTCCAGGCGCATCGTGTCTTCAGAGCCGCACCGCAGGCACCTCCCGGGTGATGCGGCGGGCGCGCTACTCAACCGGGTACCGAACTCCGCCTCACCCATCTGCGATTCCTCCTCGATCAGTTGCGTGGTCGCCTGTTTTGAACGGCGGGCCTGCCGTCCTAAGCTCGATTCAGGATCCCCGGCGCCCTGTTCTCACTTAATAGAACATATGTTCTGATTATTGGGTCGTGTCTCGCCTCACGTCAACCCCCAACGGTCACGAATTGGGCACCCGTTTCATGCGCTCCTGGGGACGAACCAAGTGCCAAATGGCATCCGGGACTCCTGGCTTACATCCTGATCTCTTGCCCTGTCATCCCGATGTCCTCGATGTCATCTTGAACTCGATTCAGGATCGGTTCGAACTTCGTGAAGACCGGTTGCTCGCGCCCCGTCCGCGGATTATTGAGTTGGTGTACTCACGCGTTCGAGCCAGATCTGCGGATCCTGAATCAAGTTCAGGATGACAGTGCCTGATGTCCAGGCCCGGCGCTCGGGCCCGTGGCTAAAGCCGAACCCTTAGATCGGGAACGCCGCATCCAGCGCCTCGCGCAGCGCTTTGCAGGCCTGCTCTTCCAGCTCGCAGATGGCCGTCAGCCGATTGCGTTGCCAAAAGTTACAGCAATCGTCGGCCAGGAGCCGACGATGCAGCCAGGTCGGATCGACCGGCCGTTCGTTGCCGAACTCGCCGAGCCCGTGCCGATACAGCTCTACGCGCGCCCCGTTGAACGTCCCCACCCATGCGTCGAGGACCTTCGCCGGACCCGGCTCAAGCTGCTCGCCCTTCTCGAACCCGACATCGACCGCGTTGTCGATCGTCCACGGCGCGCCGTCGTCGGTCTGATTCAGGGCACCGTCCGAGCAGGCCACCGCGATCAGTACGACAAGAGCGAGGACGGCCAGCGCCAAACGCGCTCGCCAGACGCCTGGAAAAGCCGCG